>DAOUQG010000160.1 GCA_030625765.1 Thermohalobacteraceae bacterium
AAAAGAAGGTGGCTGTAGTTTTTATTTTGATGGTAACAGTGAATTATATTCTGCAGCTAATTACCAACCAACAAATAATGCTTTTACAATTAGTACATGGATGAAAATTGGGACGGGGATGGACCCTTATGATACCTTAATAGATTATGCTCATGCTGATATTAGTATTTTCTATTATGGGGATGGAAAAATAAGAGGATCAATTATACAAGAATTTTACTGTATTGAAGCAGGAGGACTAAATATAGATACATGGTATCATGTTGTTCTTGTATGGGATGGAAGTAAGCTTAAAATGTATATTGACAATTCTCTTAGAAACTCCGATAACTTTACTGTCGATATTACTAGCTTGAATGATAAATGGTATTTAGGTGGTTGGGCTGACGCTGATTATAACTGGAAAGGTTATATTGACGATGTAATAATATACAATCGAGCATTGACAGAGGATGAGATTAATAATATATACACTTCATATTGATTTGTATTCAATTACAATAAACATTCAGATGAATAGTTTATAAATGTTTTAAAATGGGTTTCTTCTTTCTTTATATGTATTGGAGAAAAAATAAATTATACGTTTAGAAAGAGAAACCCTTATTGAATATAGTTTGCAATTCGCTAAACTTCAATCTTTAGTGTTGAAAAATAATATAAAAATTTAAAGGGGGAATATTTATGTCAGAACCATTTATAGGAGAAATAAGGGCAGTTGGTTTTAATTATGCTCCAAGAGATTGGGCAATGTGTATGGGACAGCTTATGGAAATTCAACAAAATCCGAGTCTTTATTCATTATTAGGAGTTACGTATGGTGGAGATGGTCGTTCCACCTTTGCATTACCCGATTTAAGAGGAAGATGTCTTATTGGAGTAGGTGCAGGCCCTGGGTTAACCAATAGAAGGCAAGGAGAAAGAGGGGGTAGTGAATACACAGTACTATATACTCAAAATTTACCATCTCACAATCATACCTTTGATAGTGTAAAAGTTAGACTTAATGCATATTCAGGAGATGGAGATTTAAGTGATCCAACAGATGCAATATTTGCTCATCCTAAAACTGAAGGTAAAGATTCTATTAGTGTAAATTCTTATAGTAAAAGTACAAGTAATGTAAAGATGTCAGAAAATGGCAGTACTATAGAAGGTACAATAAGCAACACAGGAGAAAATATACCATTTTATCACATGCCACCTTACTTGGTAATTAACTATATAATTGCACTTGTTGGAATTTATCCGCCTAGATCTTGATTTAATTAAACATAAAAAATTTAGGGAAATTGTATAATAACACTGTTATAAAGATATTATACAATTTCCTCATTTTAATAAGGAGATGAAAAAATGCTGAAAGATATGACAAAAACAGTTTTTGATGAACATTTGAATACTAAATTTCTTGTAAAACTAGAAGAAGGAGATAGTGTGAATCTGGAACTAATAAAAACCGAAGAGAAAAAAAATCCTGGGATTGAATCATTTTCTTTGATTTTTAAAGGATTATCAAATAAAGTTTTATATGATGATACATATACATTTGAACATGATAAAATGGGTACATTCAAGCTTTTTATCAGTCCATATATACAAAAAGGAGACAGCATATATTATGATGTAGTATTTACAAAAGTGATAGATTATGAAACTGAGTAATATTACCTATCGCCCCATAACAGAAGATGATACTAGTTTTTTATATGAAGTGTATAGGTCAACTCGCGTTGATGAGATAGGCATAGCTGCTTGGGAGTATAAGGAACGTGAGGAGTTCTTGCAGAGACAGTTTAAAATGCAGCATACCCAGTATATGGCTAATTATAAAGGTGCAGCATTTGATATTATTTTATATAATAATGAACCCATAGGAAGATTATATGTTGATAGGCGAAAGGATGATATTAGAATTATTGATATAGCACTCCTAAAAGAGTATCGTAATAAAGGTATAGGTACTGAAATTTTGAATAATCTAATTAAAGAATCTGAAGAATTGAAAGTACCAACGAGCCTTCATGTTGAGTATTACAACTTTGCTCGAAGCTGGTATGAAAGGTATGGTTTTAAACAGGAAGGTGATACAGGGGTATATATATTTATGAGAAGAAAACCAGAAAGCTTATAGTATTTTATTTTGCATCTGGTTCAGTGAGTGAATATATTAAATATAAAAGTAGAGATTCAGATAAGGAATTACAGGATTAAATATACAAACGTAAAAAGCTAATGAAATGAAAGGCAAAAAAAGAGTTCATGAATCAAGAGACTATCCAACTAATGACAAGAATTATTTAGAGCCAAGGGAATGGTTTGAAGTGAACTAAATTAAGTAGATAAACATGAACAGAGGTACTATATAGGTAAACGGTAGATAAATTGTCTACCGTTACTTATATTTTCAATGTTTATGAAATAAATATGAATAAGGAGTAAAACAATAGTTAATAATGATTTTTAAAACTGCCAGTAATATGATATAATTTATTGAGTGATATAGAATAATTCATTCAAAGACTAATAAGGGTGATGAAATGAAAATTAATATAAATGGATTAGATGTTAATTACATATGTGAAGGAGAAGGAGAAAATATTTTATTAATGCATGGATGGGGATGCAGTATAGAAACTGTTTTATCCATCTTCAATCATCTAAAAAACAGATTCAAGGTATATGCAATTGATTTGCCTGGGTTTGGAGAGAGTGATGAACCAAAAGAGATATGGGGTGCTTATGATTACGCAAATGCAGTAAAAACCTTTATAGATAAAATTGGAATAAATAAAGTACATCTCATTGGACATTCTCATGGAGGAAGAATATCAATAATACTTGCGAATAAATATCCAGAGTTAGTAGATAAGGTAATATTAGTTGATGCAGCAGGAGTGAAACCAAAGAGACATATTAAATATTATGCTAAGGTATATACCTTTAAAACCTTGAAAAAGCTATATAATATAATTAACTTCTGGACAGATAAAGAAGAAAGGATGAAGAAATTCTATAAAAAATTTGGTTCAACTGATTATCGTAATGCAAACGGTATTATGAGAAAGATTTTAGTTAAATTAGTCAATGAGGATTTAAGACCTTTGTTAAAGGGAATAAAATCATCTACTTTGTTAATTTGGGGAAGAAATGATAAAGCAACACCTGTATACATGGGTAAAATAATGGAGAATGAAATACCAGATAGTGGATTAGTGGTACTAGAAAATGCTGGACATTTTTCATATCTTGACCAATTTCATAGGTTCAAAATGATCATAGATAATTTTTTAGAAGGAAGTGAGTAATATGTTAGACTTAAGCAATTCGTTTTTTGTTTTGGGAATAATAATTACTGTTATAGCTTGGGGAATCGGAGTATTTCATAGAGGCAGATTTTTTCTACATATGCTTCAACTTGAAGGTTATAAGGGTAAAAACTATCTTAAATGGATTAGTGAGTTCAAATATAGAGCATACTCTCAAAGAATTAGCCTTTCATTTGGAATTATAGCTATTTTTTCAGTAATATATATTTTAACATCATTTTATGTTAAGCATTATATTATTTTATTATCTTATTTCATCGTGTGGTTAATTTTAACATTACTATCAATTAATTTTAAAAAGGAAGAAGCTAAAAAAGAATTAGTATTTACATCTAGAGCAAAAAGACTTTTTACTTCTTATTTTGTAGTATGCTCGATTGAATTTGTAATAATTGCAGCATTATATATAATTTTTAAAGCTGCTGATTATTATTATCCAATTATTTTGTTTACACAAACTATTATATATTTTTATGCTCCATATAATATGTATTTAGGAAACATAATTGCTACGCCTATAGAGAAAAGAGTTCATAGATACTATTTTGATATGGCATATGAAAAGGTAAGAAAATTTGATGATATGAAAATTGTTGGTATCACAGGCAGCTATGGCAAAACAAGCACTAAATATATAACCTCACGAGTTCTTCAAGAAAAATATAATACATTAATGACACCAGAAAGCTATAATACGCCGATGGGAATCAGCAAGGTTATTAATAATACATTGACTAATGAATATGATGCTTTTGTAGTTGAAATGGGAGCAAGAAATATTGGCGATATTGAAGAGGTTGCAAAGCTAGCTAATCCTCAAATTGGTGTTATAACTTCAATAGGACCTACACACTTAGAAACATTTAAAAATGTGGAGAATATCATTAAAACAAAATATGAATTAATTGAAGAACTACCAGCTGATGGTATAGCAATATTTAATTATGATAATGAGCATATTAAAAGATTAGCTGATAAGACCTTTAAAGAAAAAATTCTTTATGGAATGGAAAACGTTGAAAATCTAGATATATATGCATCAGACATTGAAGTAACAGAGACAGGATCAAAATTCACCCTTAACGATAAAGAAGGAAATAGTATAATATGCAAATCAAAGCTTTTAGGAAGACATAATATTTCAAATTTATTAGCGGGTGCAGCTGTAGGAAAAGCATTAGGATTAACATTGCAGGAAATATCTAGAGGAATATCAAAGATTGAGCCAGTGCCACACAGACTACAGCTTATGAATCCAGGAACGGGTGTAATTGTTATTGATGATACATTTAATTCAAATCCAATCAGCTCTAAGGCAGCTTTAGAGGTTCTAAGTCAGTTTAAAGAAGGCAGAAAAATAATTATTACTCCTGGTATGGTAGAGCTTGGGGAAAAAGAACAGGAAGAAAATAAAATTTTTGGTAGCAATATTGCAAAAACTTGTGATTTTACTATATTAGTTGGGAAGAATAGAACTAAACCAATATACGAAGGAATAATTGAAGAAGGGTTTTCAAAAGACAGAGTTTTTGTTGTTAACAACCTAGATGAAGCAACAAAAGTTTTACAAAAATTTGTTAAGCCCAAAGATATTGTTTTGTTTGAAAATGATTTACCAGATAATTTTGACGAATAGACATGATGAATGGAGGTTTGTAAATGAAGAAAAAAGTGGGGGTAATCTTTGGTGGAAGAAGTGTAGAACATGAGGTTTCAGTGATTACTGCTTTGCAGGTTATGGAGAATATAGATCATTCTAAGTATGAAGTTATTCCTATATTCATCAATAAAGAAGGAAAATGGTTTACAGGAGAATCGTTAAAAGATATTAAGAATTTTAAAAATAAGACTCTAAGTAATCTCAAAGAAATTATTGTGACACCTATATATAAAGACAATAAATTGTATATTCATCCTGAAAGTAAAGGTTTATTTGGAAAAAAAATTCTTGAAAGCATAGATATATTCTTTCCAGTAATGCATGGTACATATGGTGAAGATGGAACATTACAAGGACTATTAGAACTATTGAATGTACCATATGTTGGAGGAGGGGTGTTGTCTTCATCTGTGGGAATGGATAAAGTCCTTATGAAGGATGTATTTAAAGCTCATAATCTACCTATGGTTAATCATATGTGGTTTTTCAGAAGAAGATGGCATGAAAGCAGAGAGGATATATTAAAAGAAGTAGAGGAAAAGCTAGAGTATCCTGTTTTCGTTAAGCCTGCAAATTTAGGTTCGAGTGTTGGAATAACTAAAGCTAAGAATACAGTAGAACTTGAAGACGCTATAGAAATAGCTATTAGATATGATAGAAAAATAATTGTCGAGCAGGGAATAGATAAACCAAGAGAAATAAATATAGCAGTTTTAGGTTATGATGATAAGCTTAAGCTTTCTTTATGTGAAGAACCTCTAGGTTGGCAGGAATTTTTATCATACGAGGATAAATATATTAAAGGTGACTCAAAAAGCGGTAAAGGTGAAAAAAGACAGATTCCAGCTGATATTTCAAAAGATAAAATAGAAAAGATTCAAGAAATCGCTAAAAGTGCTTTTATGGCGATTGATTGTAAAGGAAATGCAAGAATAGATTTTTTAATGGATAATGATGAAAAAATATATATAAATGAAATTAATACTATTCCTGGATCTATTGCTTTTTATCTATGGGAGCCTACGGGAATATTATTTAAAGATTTAATATCAGAGCTTATTGATATAGCTGAAAAGACTTATGCTGAAAAAACAGAAAACATGTATTCATATGATGTAGATTTATTCAAAAGAAAAGAACTAGCAAACAGTGCTACTAAGATATAAATTTGGAAGGATTATTTGAGTTTATTACAGCGTATAGGTCAAAAGACTTATACGTTTTTTCCTTTCGCTGTTCAATATTAGAAAATTGAAAGAGAAAATGGTTTGTAATAATTATGATAACTCATAACGAGGTATATGGATGGTGATAAAAAATTGAGAGGAAATAGAAGAAGTACTGATAAAAAAGAAAATTTTAGAATAGGGTTGGCTATAGGTATTACAGTAGGGTTGATTTGTGGTATTTTACTAAAGATGCTATAACGATAATTGATTTCATATGAACTAGCTATTGTTTGTATGTTATAATATGTGAAAAGGAAGGATGGAGGTGGTATTCTTGAGCTATATACATGAACATGCAAGACCCTTTTATTATAAAGGAAATAATATCGGTTGTTTACTAATTCATGGTTTTACTGGATGTCCAGCTGAAATGAGATTGTTGGGTGATTATCTTAGAGATATCGGGTACACTGTCAAAGGAATAAAGCTAGAAGGTCATGGGACAAGTATAGCGGATATGGAATACAGTACTTGGAAAGATTGGATGTATTCCGCAGAAAGGGCATTAATAGATTTACAGAACAAATGTGATAAAGTTTTTCTGATTGGGTTATCTATGGGGGCAATGATTGCTCTTAATCTTGGATCTATGTATGATGTAAAAGGAGTAATAAGCTTATCAGCACCTATAAAAATTACTAATAAAAAAGTATACTTTTCTTCAGTATTAAAATTTTTTACTAAGTATATTGAAAAGCAGAACAAAGAAATTGATTCAGAGATTGCAGAATATTGTATTGGTTATGATATGACGCCTGTGTCCTCAATTCCTCATCTCTTGAAGCTTATCAGAATGGCTAAACGAAGATTAAAAAAAATAACTTGTCCTGCGCTTATTATTCAATCAAAAAATGACAATACTGTTAGATATGAAAGCGCAGAAATTTTACATAAAAGGATTGGTTCAAGCTTCAAAAAACTAGTATACCTAAAGAAAAGTAGTCATGT
>DAOUQG010000059.1 GCA_030625765.1 Thermohalobacteraceae bacterium
AGAAGCAGCTAAAGAGAATGCTAAGTTAAATAACCTAGATAACTGTGAATTTATAGCAGGGGATGTAATGGTAAAGGTTACAGAGTTAACTGAAAAACCCGATTTGATAATATTAGATCCTCCAAGAGACGGTATTCATCCTAAGGCTATAAATAAAATAATAGACTTTAATCCAAAACAGTTTGTATATGTATCATGTAAACCTACATCACTAGCTAGAGATTTGCCAGTGTTTGTTGAAAGAGGATATGAAGTTAAAAAGATTAAGTGTATGGATATGTTTCCTCATACGCCTCATGTGGAGACTTGTGTGTCGTTAAAAAAATTAGATAACTGATTCAAAAACGGGGGCGAACCTGTAGTAAATTACAGGCTCCTCGTTTTTATTAACCTCTATCTTTTCGACCAAGAGGTTCAACATTTCCTTAGTCAGGAAAACAGCGAAAACAGGGACGGTTCTTTTTTGCTCATTTATTATGAGATTAATAGACTCTTACTTCTATAAGTGAGTATTATTATTTTTCCTAATTAGGTCTGAGTAGAATCTCCTACCTAAGTCTTGATATTTAGCTTTAGCTAAACGAGGTTATTGCAAAAGAAATTGCTAAGATAATAGGAATAGCTAGAAACACAGTACTAGATTAAAAATGCAATCTAAGAAGTGAGCAAAAAAGAACCGTCCCTAAATGTATATAAATGTATACAAACGAAATAAGAAAATTTAAGTAAACAAAAAGGTCTGCTGAATATTAGCAGGCCTTTTTTTACATCTGATTAAAAGTACGCTTCAAGAATTCCCTTGTACGCTCTTGAGTTGGATTATTAAAGATTGTGTCTGAACTACCTTCTTCAGCGATAACTCCTTTATCCATAAATACTACTCTATCAGCTACTTCTTTAGCAAAGCCCATTTCATGAGTTACAATCAACATTGTAAGACCTAATCTCGCAAGTTCCTTCATTACTTTAAGAACTTCACCCACCATTTCTGGGTCTAGAGCTGATGTTGGTTCATCAAACAAAACAACATCTGGATTCATAGAAAGTACTCTAGCAATAGCTACACGTTGTTTTTGCCCGCCTGATAGTTGCTTTGGTTTTGCATTGATGAATTTTTCCATACCAACTACTTTTAAGTATTCCATAGCAACTTTTTCAGCTTCTTCTTTAGAGCGTTTCAATACTTTTATTTGTCCTACTGTACAATTGCTTAATACATTGTGATTATTGAACAAGTTGAATTGTTGGAATACCATACCTAAGTGTTTACGATATTCACATACATCATGCTTATCATCTAAAATATTTTCACCTTTATAGATGATTTCACCTCCACTTGGTTTTTCTAAAAGATTGATGCAACGAAGAAGGGTGGATTTACCAGAACCAGAGGAACCAATAATACAAACTACTTCTCCTTTGTTTACAGAAAAATCTATATCCTTTAATACTTCATGAGTTCCAAATGATTTACTTAAATGCTTAATATCAATTATTTTGTCCACGTTTTCTCCTCCTTCCTCTAATATCTATTAATTTTATTTTCTTTTGTTCGAACCAACATATCTTCCGTTGTTTCTACTTGCATTTGATTAGCATATAAAATGTAATCTTGAGGGCCATCTATTTTTCTTTCAAAGTAACGTAAAATTCTAGTTATTGTAAATGTCATTATGAAATAAAGAATACAAGCAACAAAGAATGATTCAAAAAATCTAAAGTTATTTCCTGCAATTGATTTTGTTTGGAAGAATAACTCTGATACTGCGATAACATTTAAAACTGAGGTATCTTTTATATTAATTACAAATTCATTTCCAGTTGCAGGTAAAATATTTCTAACTACCTGAGGAAGTACAACATTTATCATAGTTTGTACGTGATTCATACCAATAGCGTGAGCAGCTTCAAATTGTCCTTTATCTATAGACACAATACCACCACGAACAATCTCTGACATATATGCACCTGTATTAATAGAAACGATAAAAATTGCTGCAAATAATTTATTCATATTTATTCCAAAAGCTAGTGCAGAACCATAATAAATAACCATGGCTTGAACAATCATTGGTGTTGCGCGAAAGACTTCTATATACATAGATAGTAAGGTGGAAACAGCTTTAAGAAAAATCCTCTTAGGTCCTCGCTCAGGAAGTGAAATAGTACGGATAACACCTACTAGTAAGCCTATGAAATAACCTATAATAGTACTAGTCAAAGAAATTAATAGTGTAACACCTGCTCCTCTAAGAAACATGGGCCAGTTTTCTGAAATGATTTTAATTATCCATTCATAAGTCATTTTTTTCCTCCTATAAACATAATAAAACCGCTGCATAAGAATGCAGCAGGTTTAAGTTAATCTTTAGTTTGATGCTGGTTGATTTTTTATAGCATTATCCATGATAGTTTTTCTTTCTTCTTCAGAAATACCTGCTAGGATTTCATTAATTTTTTCTGTTAATTCGCTTCCTTTAATGATACCAACAGCAACTGCTGTATCATCATCAGATGTTTCGAATTTCTCTTGGAATTCAACTATTTTAAAGTTTTCATTTGCAGCTTCAGCGCTTACACCTTCTGGGCGCTCTGAAACATATCCATCAATCATACCAGACTCAAGAGCAACTCTCATTGCTGGAAAGTTGTCCATAGCTTGCTCTTTAACAACACCTTCTATTTGGTCTATAACTGTATAATGGAATGTGTTTAATTGAGCTGTTACTTTTGCTCCACTGAAATCTTGAATAGAAGTAGCATTCTCATAAGCTCCGCCCTTTTTAACAACCATAACTAAATCTGATTTGTAATAATTATCTGAGAAATCTATTGTTTCTTTACGCTCGGAAGTAGGTGACATACCTGCAATAATTGCATCAATTTTACCAGATATTAAAGCTGGAACAAGTCCATCCCATTCAGTTTTAACGATAACTAACTCTTTTCCAAGACCTTCAGCTATTTTTTTAGCGATTTCCACGTCATAACCACCTGCAAATTCAGCACTTTCATCTATTGCAACACCACCATTTGAATCATCCATTTGTGTCCAGTTAAATGGCGCATATCCAGCTTCAAGACCTACTCTAAATGTTTCTTTTGTGCCTTCGGATGAGTTTGTATCTCCTGAATTATTTTTTGCGCCACATGCTGTTAATACCATAAATACTGCTAAAACCATTGCTATTATTGATAGTTTTCTTTTCATTGTTATACTCTCTCCTTGTTTTTAATGTTTTTGATTTTGAAAAATAAAAAAAGACCTAAGATGAACTTAGGTCAAAATACGCACAATTTACCTTCAAGCCCTCTTCTTTCCCATAATGAGATAGCACCCCTTAATAAACCGGGTAGTTTATTAAGACAGTCCTGCAGCTATTAACTACAGACCCAGCAAATAATACTGAGAATATTATTTGCTTCGGCGACATTTCCTTCTCCTTAGCATCAATGCTTCTCAAACTCCACTAAAGACTGTTAAATATCGCGCCTCTACCTCACCTGTTAAAGTGAGGTCATATTCAATTGTTATATACAGTTTACAATAATCTTATATATCTGTCAACTATGAAATTACTCAGAATAATGAGAAAATAGGGACGTTTTTTTTACTCACTTATTATGAGGTTATTAGACACTCACTTCTATAAGCGTCAAATGGGATCAGGCTTACTTTTAAACATTATGAAATAATGATAGTATGGCAAAAAAACCTAGGGTTCACTATGAGGAGTTCTTTATCATGTAATAGTAAGAGGAAATAATAAGAACTATATATTTAAATGCGATGGGATGAAAGAAGTATACTTAAAGAAGGTAAAAAAATATGTACAGAAATATGATTGCAAACTATATGCATATGTAATTATGGACATTCAGCTCATATGTTAATTGAAGTTAGCGATATACAATTATCAAAACCAATGCAGCTAATACAGCAGACTTTTACTCAATACTATAATAAAGTAAATAGTAGAACAGGCTATGTATTTAAACAGAGATATAAACCAGTATTATGTGATAAGGATAAGTATTTACTGTCATTAATAAAATATATACATAACAATCCAGTTTTCCTTAAGTACTTTTTCTGTTAAAAGGATCCAGGCAATAAATAAATATTTGAAATTTATGAATGAAGAAGAGTACATAGAAGATAAAAATATTTATGAACTTGTGCCTAATGAAATTATTAGAAATTATAAAGAAGAATTAAATATTAATTTAAGATATAGATAAAAAACTTGAAGACTAATTTTATTTTGTATGTATTATATTTTGATATAATGAGGAAATTTCATAATAAATTTTACGTAAATTGTATCACAAAAAATTAAGTGCAAAAAGTAATTGGATATTGGTAATATTATTCACATTACCTTAATATATATGTTAATATGAGGTAGACATATTGGAACAACCTAGTCATAATACTTAAAACTATAGTAAAATAGGGAGGAATACAGATGTATTTATTAGAAGAAGTTGTTCTACCTCCAGGAGAAAAGATAAGGAGAATACGAGGCTATTTGGGGCTTAAGCAGTATGAAATTACTGGTAACAAAATTACTAGAAACTTAATCAGTTATATAGAAAATGAAAAAACAAAGCTAGTTAAACATACTGCGGAAATAATTGTAGACAGTATGAATAAATGGGCTGAGAAAAAGAAAATACCGCTAAATATCGATGCAGAATATCTAATGAGAGATGAGATTACGCAGGCAAAAATTTTATTGGACAAGTATATAATTAATTTAAAGAAATATCTAAACGATAAAAATGAAAAATTAGAGGATGAATTAAATAAGGCAAAGGATATTTTAAAAGATTGGGATGTCACTGAAAAAAAAGCAGAAATCTATGAAATTGCAGGTGACTACCATTATAAAAGAGAACAATTTAATGAAAGTTATATAAATTATTTAAAAGCATTAGAAAGTTATATTGAGATTTCAAATCATTTAAAATCAGCCCTGTTATATTCAAAATTAGCAAGATGTGTTATTTGGCTTAAAAATTATCAAGAAGCTATAAATCTTAACAATTATGCTCTTTTAATTTTGGAAGATTATAATATTTGTGATAAATCAATAGTTAAACGAGCTTTATTAAATAATGCATTAGCGTATAAAAAGTTGAAACTTTATGATGAATGTTTATTTCGATTAGAAAAGTTAGAGTCTATAATGGCTGATAATCTAACTGAATTAGAATATATGGATGTACTGATGTTAAAAGGAAACTGCTATTTTGGAAAAGAAAACTACTCTATTGCAGAAAAAATTTATAAACGGCTTATAGATATCGTAGACAAGGGAAGCAACTTAGAAATTGAACCAATAGCTTATAAAAACTTAGGTGATATATATTTTAAAAATAATAAAATAGAAAAATCTATTGAATATATAAATAAAAGTATAGAAATTAGGTTAAAAAATAATAATTTTTGCAATAATAGTTTTTACTTAGCTAATACCTATTTAGATTTAGGTAAGAGGAATAATAATATAGGTAATTATGATTTTTCAAAAAAATCTCTTTTAAAAGCTTTAGAAGAGTCAAAAAAGAAAAATGATTTATTGTTACAAATATATATATATAAAGAACTTTTAAATTGCTATATTAATTGTAATGAAGATAGCTCTATAGATAATTTAATAGGAGAAGTAAAAAAAATAATTATTGAAAACAGTCAAATTAATCAAATGAAGGATATATTTTTTCAAGCAGGTTATCATTATATTGAAAAAGATATTGAAAAATGCAAAGATTTGCTAAAGTTTGGTATTGAAATAATAAATAAATAAGAGGAGGATTTATAATGAAGTTAAAGAAAATATTAGCTGCATTATTAATCATGGGCATTTTAAGCAGTGGTCTAGGTATTGTAGCATTTGCTACAGATGATCCATGCCCTTGGTCAATACAAGAATAATTTTCAAGAATAATGTAGTGAGATTAAGTGATGCTGTAAAGTTTTTTTACAGCAGTTTTTTTTGCGTTTTTTAACAATGTTTAAAATATTTATAAAATTAATAGACGTGTGATTGACACAAGAAATATTTATCAGAATGACAAAAGTAAATAAGAATAAAAACTAAATTTACTTAATATATATAAAAAAAATAAAAATATTTACTTTGATTAGTTTTGAATTTTTATATAAAAAAGGGGGTGGTACCAATGTACAGGGATATTGAGCTTAAAATTGATGAACTTTGAGATTAAAATTAAAAAATGGGAAGGGGAATGAGAAATATGTTAAAAAGAAAAAAAGTGATTTCAATTTTATTATGTGTGTTTATAGTGATTTCGCTGAGCATCTATGGATTTGCTACTGATAACAAAGTTATAACTGACAAGTCTAAAGAAAATATGAAGGTTAAAGAAGTAAAGAAAATTTACGATGCTGATAAGGACAAGATTTTTGAAAGCTTATGTAAAAAAATGAATGAAGCTAAATATGACGATGAGCTTCCTGTTATAGTAGTATTTAAAGAAAAAATTGATACTTTAAAAAAGAATAATATCAAAAACTTAATAGGAGACTATATAACTAAATATGAGTATAAAAACATTTCAGCTATTGCTATGAAATTAAATAAAGGTCAAATTAAAAAGTTATCTGAACTTGATATAGTAGAACATATAGAATATGACGAATTAGTTAAAGCATTTAATGGTACAGCTAACTACTGGTTTGGAACAGAAAAAGCAAGAAATGATTTTGGACTAAATGGGGATAGAGATGGAAATATAAATAGTTATTCAAAGGATGATGTAGTTATAGCAGTAATAGATAGTGGAATAGATGGAAATCATGTGGATTTAGACGGTGGGAAGATTATAGGATGGAAAGATTATATAAAAGGAAAAACTACTCCATATGATGACTTTGGACATGGAACCCATGTAGCAGGTATAATTGCTGGAGAAGGAGATGGAAACCCTGATTATGAAGGAGTTGCAAAAGGTGCAGCCTTAGTAGGACTTAAAGCTCTTGATAGACGTGGAAATGGTTCAATGAGTGATGTAACAGCAGCGATAGATTGGTGCGTTACTAACAAAGATGTTTATGGAATAGATATAATCAATATGAGTCTTGGAGCAAGTGGAAGCTCTGATGGTACTGATGCAACTTCATTAGCAGCAAATAATGCCGTTGATAATGGTATAGTTGTAGTTATAGCTGCTGGAAATGAAGGACCAGGTAAATATACTATAGGTTCACCTGGTGCAGCTGAAAAAGCCATAACTGTAGCGGCAATGGCAGATGTAGGAGAAAATGGTTTTAATCTTACTGACTTCTCAAGTAGAGGACCTACTGCTGATGATAGAATTAAACCAGATATATCCGCACCAGGATATTATATTACTGCTCCAGAAGCAAATACAACAAGTAGTTATATAACATATAGTGGAACAAGTATGGCTACTCCATTTACTGCAGGAACCGTAGCTTTGATGCTAGATGCAAATTCTAATTTAACACCTACTCAAGTAAAAAATATATTGACATCCACATCACAAGACTGGGGTCCAAATGGAAAAGATATAGAATATGGTAATGGTAGGCTTGATGGATATGAAGCTATAAAACAAGCAGGTGGATTTAGTGGTAATAATATAAATGTTCCTGACCATATGTATGCATCTGAAGATTTATCAGGCTCAGGGGCTTCTGATTTTTGGGAATTTACTGTTGATAATACTAATTATCCAATTGCTATAACATTAGTAATACCAGATTGGACACCTCTTTTCCCATTTGGGAGCACACCTGATTTTGATATCTACTTATATGACTCAAATGGAAATACTTTAGCGTATTCAGCTAGTGTGTATAGACAGGAAAATATAAACTTTACACCTTCAAGTACAGGTACCTATAAAATTGAAGTATATTCATATTCAGATAATGGGGATTATTTCTTCGATTTAAGTACAGGTGGAAATAATTTAACATTAGTACAAGATCAATAAAGGATAAATAATATTATAAACCAACCCCTCTTATTTTAAATAAGAGGGGTGGTAGTATTTATAGGGAAAACAGAGAGAAAACAGAAACAGAAAACAGGGACGCAGAAAACAGGGACGGTTCTTTTTTGCTCACTTATTATGAGGTTATTAGTTACTAACTTCTATAAGTGGGTGTTATTATTTACACTTTTAAAACCACACAATATGCGTGTGAGAATAGAAAAGGCTATGTCTAGACTTTAAAAAGGTCACACCAATATAGTATATTAAAGTGGTTCAAGCTTTTAAAATACTATAAAGAGGAGTGATCTTATGGATAAAAGTTTATCACATACAAAATAGAACTGTAAATACCATATTATATGGATACAAAAATACAGAAGAAAAATAATATACGGAAAGTGTAGAAAAGAAATAGGTAAAATAATTAGACAACTATGCCAATATAAAGGTATAGAAATAATAGAAGCAAATGCATTGGGCTTGAACCAAGCCAACGAGGCAAGTAACAGGCTCTTATAGGGTCAGCACAAACTGCCTGCTTAGCGGGCAGTTTGTGCTGATTGTTATTCAATCACAGGTTTTACTTTTGAGAATTCTTCAATAGGATGTGGATCTAATAGTGGAATGCATAAAAATGTGATGGTACAAACAATCCATTCAAGATAGATTACATGAGGGAATATTCTTATAGCAGGAATTAGTTGCCATGCAATAAGTATGATGATTCCAGCAAGGGTTGTGATAAAGGCCGATTTTTTTCTGCAAAATTTTGGAAAAAATATAGTAAATAGAAATACTACTGTAAAAGCTGTTGATAAACTTAATGCAACCATTAATGTTTTTAAGATTCCTACGATGGTTAAAGCTAAGATAAAAGTAAATATACCTAATACGGCTACAGATATTTTTGTTATGATTGTAAAACTCTTTTCATCAATATTTGGATTGATAAATCTTTTATAAATATCTTGTGAAAAAAGTGTTGCAGAGCCTAAAAGTAGATTACATGCAGTAGAAACATCTGCTGCCCATAAAGCCGCAAGGGTTAAACCTGCAATAGCAGGGTGAAGTGACATAATGATTTTTGGCAAAGCTAAAGTAGCACTAATATTGGGGAAAGCTGCTTTGGCTGTAATTCCCATTAAGGCAGCTAAAAAACCAATAGGCAACATTAACATACCACCGATGATAAAACCATTACGAGCAGTTTTAGTATTCTTTGCACTGCAAGAGATTTGTACTGTATATTGCATAGATAGTGCTTGGGTAGTCATGACTACAATCCAACTAAAAATTGCTAAGTATCCTAATCCATTTACAGGATGAAAATATGGAACGGTAGAAGGAAGTTTTAGCGATATTTGGTTCAAGCCTCCTTGTGAAAAAATGGTTGTAATAGTTGCAATGATAATTCCTATATAGATTAAAGCTACATTCAAAATATTAGAAAGACCTGCTGACCACATACCTCCGATGAAGGTAATGCCTATGAAAACAATAGCACTTGTAATCATACCTGTTTGAAATGTAAATATTTCTGGTAACATGGAAGCAAGGATAGCTCCTCCTGCTACATATTGTAAAGAGGTTGCAGCAATTTGAATAATAATTTGTCCTATTACACAAATGATGCGGCCATTTGTATCATAAAATCTTTCAAATAATTCAGGAACTGTTGATACATTCATAGATCTGTATTTTTCAGCACAAACTAAACCCATAATAACAGCGCCTATTGCCCAAGCTACGTTGTACCATCCAGCAGAAAGACCTACATTATAAGCTTGTTCAGAGACACCAATGGTAGAAGCACCGCCGATTGCAAGGCCTGTAATAGTAACAGCAATTAAAGGAGTAGTTAGTTTACGTCCTGCTAATATGAAATTTTCAGCACCATTTGAAGCTAATTTTCTCGCATAAGCACTAATACCAAATAATATAAAAATATAACTGATTACAATAATAAAAGGAATATTCATTGTGATACCTCCCAAATTTATTTTTTAGTTTTTATAGATGTGTGTTTTTATATCCGGATATAAAAATAAAAAAACACATTCATCCAAAAAGGACGAATGTGTTATTCGTGGTACCACCTTCATTGATCTATTTATATAAAAATATAGAATAGATCCACTTAATCTTTCCTGTAACGTAGGAGAACGGCACAGCCTACTGAGTTTAAAATTCTGTTCAGCCTGCAGCTTAGGAAGGAGTTCATTATGTACATCAACTAGTTTTCACCAACCACTAGCTCTCTGTATGACTTTCATAATTACTAGTTTCCCGCATTGCTTTTACGTTTTAAATGGTTTAGGCATCATTATACAGACATAGTGAAAAGATAACAAACATGAAAAAAACGTTACCATTTATAAAGAAATGAAATTATAATGAGATAACTGATAAATACTATGTATATCTCAAAATTTCTTACGATTCTTAGTTTTGAAAAATTATAAAAAATACAGTTGACAGATAGTTTCATAGGTCATAAAATGTATACTAAAATTAAATGAAGCAATGGAGGTTCTTATATGAATACAATAAAGATGAAATATGGTAGAGGAAAGATTAATATTGAAATACCTAAAAAAAATTTGATAAAAGTAATAGAAAGTAACAGCAAAGATAGTAAAAAGACAGAAGAAGAAGTAATAGTAGATGCACTAAAAGAACCTATTGCAAGCGCACCTCTTCATCAATTAGTACATCCAGGGGAGACGGTATGTATTGTGATTTCAGATGTAACAAGATTATGGCAAAAAATGAGTACATATCTTCCCTATATTGTTGAAGAGTTAAATAAGGGTGGCATTAAGGATAAAGATATATTATTCATTAGTGCAACAGGTTCTCATAGAAGACAAACAAAGGAAGAACATAGATTATTATTAGGAGATGCCCTTGCAGATCGGTTTCATGTGTTGGATCATGATTGCTTAGAGGAAGAAAATCTTATATATTTAGGAACGACAAGATTTGGCACACCTGTTAAGGTGAATAAAAAGGCGCTAGAAAGCGACCATATTATTTTAACAGGAGCCATTGTTTTTCATCTATTAGCTGGATGGGGTGGAGGCAAAAAATCTATTCTACCAGGAATATGTGGATATGAGACGATTATGAAAAATCATACATTATCCTTGAGTTCAAATCTTGGAGAAGGAAGTAATCCATTAGTAAGAAGTGGAAATGTAGAAAATAATCCTCTTAATGAAGATATGCTTGAAGCTGCAAGCATGGTAAAGCCTACTTTTATGTTTAATGTTATAATGAATAAAGACGGGAAAATATCTCATGCAGTAGCAGGTAATTATATAAAGGCTCATGAAGCAGGATGTAAAATTGTAGATATGGTAGATGGAGTAGAAATTAATGAGTTAGCGGATTTAGTAGTTGCAACTGCAGGAGGATATCCTAAGGATATAAATCTTTATCAGTCTATAAAAACATTGATAAATGCAAGAGAAGCTGTAAAAAAGGGCGGAACAATAATAATACTTACTCAGTGCAGAGAAGGATTTGGAAATGACGAAGTGCAGCAAATGATACAAAATTACAGTAGTTTAATCGAAAGAGAAAAAGCATTAAGAAAAGATTATTCAATTGCAAAATATGTTGGATACTTTTTTAGTGAGGTTGCTAATAATTATGAACTTATCTTAGTATCTGATATTGATGAGGAGTTAGTTAAAAACGCTAACGTTAAGGTTGTTAAATCAATAGAGGAAGCTTTAAAAATGACATATAAAAACAGAGGCACTAACCTAAAAACATATATTATGCCGTACGGAGCCAATACCTTACCAAAATTAAAAAAATAGAGGCTTTGAGAAAATAGGGACGTGGAGAAAATAGGGACGGTTCTTTTTTGCTCACTTAATACTACTATGATAAAACAAACATTATACTAATATAAAGAGATTAAAATGAGAACTGCAAGAAAAGAAAGTATAAGTGAATTTATCATATTTTGACAAGAGTAATAAACAAACTTGATATTTTTAAACATATGAAGAGAAAATAAAAATGATGAAAACATTAGCTGAAATACTAAATGATGAAAGTATGAAGATGATTGACTATTGTATAATAGGTAATCATCTTTATCTTTTAATTAAAGCTGAAAAAAATAATATGATAAGCTTCATGAAAAAAGCAGATAAATTGTTGAAGAGTATTTACTAAAGATGAATATAACTCATAAAACTGAAATTAAAAATAATAATGAAATACGAGAAAGTATAGTTTATATGCTTGCTAATTAAGATAGTATTAATGCAAAGAAAATTGCTGAGTTAACAGATATAGCTAGGAGCACAGTATCTAGATTAAAAATGCAATCTAAGAAGTGAGCAAAAAAGAACCGTCCCTAAATTCTACGCGGTTTAATATAAGTTGTGGTATACTTATATTATAAAAAATATCCGCGATTGCACTTTTTAATAATTAATTAAATCCAGGAATATATATTATTATTAAGAAAAAGGGGGCTTGTATTATGAATTTAAAGGATAAGCATAATGATGTTGAACAGATTTCGACTATGAAGAGAAGAAAATTAAATTTGATAGAGTATGCAAAAAATGGAGTTAGTGCTGTTAATAGTACATTTTATAGGTTTCCACTTACAATTCTTTTATTTGTTGCACTTGCCATAATTACAATCTATCGTATTGAAATGCCTTATGAACAATTAAAATATGTGGACGAAATTTTGAACCGGATTACTGCAGTAATAGCATTAGGTGTACCGTTTACATTA
>DAOUQG010000236.1 GCA_030625765.1 Thermohalobacteraceae bacterium
AAATCAGCAGGATGATTATCATACATAGATAGTTCATCAAAATATTTTGGCATAGACTCATTAGGATTATTATCTTTCATTTTATCTAAACTTTCTAACGTCTCTTTTTTTTCTTGTAGTAATTTTTTCTTGTAATATTCAAGCTTATTATTATCCATTGTTGCCCTCCTTATATTAATAGTTATATTTTTTGACTACTAATAAAGAAATATACCTTCATGATTTTACAAGTTTTCCTGAACTATTTTCACTATCTCTGAAATAAAACTACCTATAAGTGGTAGATCTAAATCAATTATCATTTGTAGAATATATATTACTAGGGCTCCCAAAATTGTGAATCCAATAGCCATTCCAAATCCTCTCACTATTCCTATAACAAAGTTTATGTACAATAATTTCTTTTTATCGTTCATCAAATCAACATATTCACCGATTTTTGCTTTTTCAATAGATAATGATAAATCATCTACTTTTTTTCCGAGCCTATCATTCATTTTATTCATAAATAATCCCCTCTCAAAAATATATGTGAAATATTTACATAAAATATGTGCCTATGTATACTACTTCAGCAAAATGTAATAATCAAAACACAAACTATCAAAAAAATTATCACTATATATTTTTACCATAAAACACAAAAATAATAAAAAGTCCTATCGAATAGGACTTTTATAGTCATTTGTATGAAAATATAGAACATTTATTAAACTAATAAACCATTTACAGAAAAATAATTTTCAAAGTTACTTATAAAATGTCAGCAGCAAATAAAAGAACAGTAAATTATTCTTTCTATATCTTGCTCCCCAAATATCAGAGAGTAATAAAAAGAAAAACAAAAGATAATCAGTGTAATTTTTATCACATTCAAATAACATAATATTCACTCCATAGTATTTGTATCATATTACTATATTATATGGAGTAATTAAAAGCATGTTAAAAAATATGAAATCTTCTAATCTGTTCTTCCATCCTTTTCAATTGAATCAATACTATCAAGCTGAGATTTAAGAAAAGTTTTATACCTGGTCTTAAACACTGAAATTTCTTTTCTTAAATTTTCATATTCTTTTTGAATATCTAATACTTCATTACTAGCTTTCTCCATTATAGTCTTTCCATTATCTTCAGCTTCTCTAATAATTAGTTCAGCCTTTTCCCTAGCATTAATTCTTACTTCCTCAGCTGCACTTTGAGCAACAACTAGAGTATTTTTTAGGGTCTCCTCAATATCACTAAAATGATTAAGCTGTTCATTTAACATAGAAATCTTTTCTTTTAAGTCTATATTTTCTTTATATATCTTCTCATAATCAACTATAACTTCGTCTAAAAAGTTATCAACTTCTCTTTCATTATATCCTCTAATTCCTTTTTTAAATTCTTTGTTTTGAATATCTAATGGCGTTAACATTTTATCTCCCCCATCACTTTAAAATTCTGATTATAATTTTTATTCTTCCTTTTTTTGAAATTCCCATTACTTTGTGTAATATTATTCTCCCAAAACCTTTAGCAGAAATAACGTCTCCTTCGTAAACCTCATATGACGGCTGATTTATTGGCTGCCAATTCACTTTCACATGCAGGCTTCTAATTAAACTCGAACTCTTTGCTCTCGGAACATTGCATGCTGAGCTTAATACAGCATCCAATCTTAAAGAAGATATTGTAGCTGCTATCTCTCTGTATTTTTCAATACCTTTACTAACTTCATGGATTGAAATTTCCTTCAGCTTAATTGGTTCTTTTCCAATATTTTTAAAATTATAAATAATATAATCAATTATTTCTTTATGTAAAACTATCTGCCCATAATCATCATGAATCAGTATGTCACCAATTTTTTCTCTCTTTATGCCTAGCGATAAAATAGCTCCTAAATAATCTCTATGATTTAAATCTGAAAACTTAAAACTACCATCAACTCTGACTGCTGATATAGCACTATCAATATCATGTTTACTCTTATAGCTAGGATAAATATCTATGGTTTTTCTTTCTGCTTCTTTATATCCTCCTTCTTCATCAAAATTAATATCTTGAATCCTATTGAGAAATGAATAACTTAATCTTCTTTGGTATGGATCTAAAAAATCTGTATGTTGAGCAGCATGATTCTTTAGAGTTCTTTCTACCTTATCTAAAATTTTTCTCATTGTTAGAATCTGGTCACTATCATTAATATGTTCTATATATTTATTTTTATCCAAAAACATACTATACTATCCATAATAATCTAACTATTAAAGTAGCTAAAAAGCGTAAAGCAAATATAGCTAACAATGGTGAAAAATCAAACATTCCAGTGTTTATACCTAGTTTATATATTAGATTCCTAAATGGTGCAAGGATAGGCTCAGTAATTTGGTGTACAAATCTATAAACCTTATTGTATGGATCTCTAATAATAAAAGATAAAACTATCCTTGCAATAATTAATAACTCGATTACATTCACAAATTTAAATATCGCTTCTCGTAATACCCACATTATTCTCACCTCTTAGTTATTTTTGCCAAGGAAAAATCCCTTTATTCCTTAACTCATCTTTCATATTACTATCAATTTCAACATTTTTGGGTGCTAGAACAAAAATATCCTTTCCAACCTTTTGTATATCTCCTTCTAACGAGTATATTCCCCCATTTAGAAAATCAAAAACCTGTTTCTTTAATTCGCCTTCTAATTTACTAAAATTTATAACTACTGGCTTTCTTGATTTTAAATCATCAATAATGCTTGTAGCATCTTCAAATTTTATTGGCTCATAAACAGCTAATTTCATATTGTTGTTTGTATGTATGCTAAGCACTTTATTGTTTTTACTAAACCTTCTAGGCAATGATTCCTCAATTTCAGCAACTTCATCCTCTTCTTCTTCAATATATTCTTCATCCAAATCATCTAATCCAATAATATATTTAAATTTTTCAAATATCTTACTTGCATTTTTCACCATTAATTACCCTCCTAATAATTTCTTTTGCCAAAAATGCCTGTACCAACTCTTATCATATTTGCACCTTCTTCAATAGCGATTTCATAGTCATTTGTCATCCCCATTGAAAGGTATTTCATTTCAACCCCATTATAATTATTTTCACTAATTTCATCAAACAATTTCTTAAGGTCTCTAAAGACATACCTTATTTCCTCAGGCTCTTGATCAAAAGGAGCTATTGTCATCAATCCCATAATTTTGATATTTTTGAAATTTAATATTGATTTTATAAAAGGAATAACAGCTTCTCTTTTTAAACCAAACTTTGATTCTTCTTCTGCGATATTAACTTGGACTAAGACAGGTATAATTTTATTAAGCTCAGCTGCCCTTTTTTGAATTTCCTTAGCTAATGACATTCTATCTAAGGAATGTATTAAATCAACCTTATCTATAATATACTTAACCTTATTACTCTGCAAATGTCCTATCATGTGCCAAGATATACCTTCTTTAATATTTTCATATTTTCTAGTTATTTCTTGAACCTTATTCTCGCCAATATTATCAATTCCCAATTCTATTGCTTTATTAATAATATCTTCATCAACAGTTTTAGTAACTGCAATGAGCATGATATCTTTTTCTTCTCTACCAGAACGTACTGCAGCGCTTTTTAAGTTATGTTTAACATCTTCTAAGTTGTTTTGTAAACTCAAAATTTACCCTCCTTACACTATTTAATTAATTATTTCTCCTTCTGCTATCTTATCTCCTTTAACAATAACTTCATCGTAAATGGACAAATAATATATTATTTTATTTTCCTCACCTATATTAATACTAATAAACGGTCTAATAATTCCATTATCCTCTTTTACAACTGTATACTCATTGTCCTGTCCCAAAATTTCTATTGCTCTAAATTTTGTAATCCCTCCTACTCCTTTTATGTAAACTCCCTTTATGCCATCTTTTTCAACAATTGCTGGTGTAGGAATTTTCAACCCTTCATATTTGTTTTGAATAATTTCAACATCTACATATCGCTCTGAATAAAAATCATAAAACATTCTATTTAGCTTAAATACTAATACCTCTGCATCTTCGCTTCTGTTTATCCTAGATATTTTTGCCTTTAACTCTTTTTTACAATCATTTATTCTTATATATACATAATCTCCTTCATTGAAAGAATTTAAACCATTA
>DAOUQG010000103.1 GCA_030625765.1 Thermohalobacteraceae bacterium
ATTACCCTTCTTTCTGACTCTGTTTTTTTATTTTCATCTACTCCCACTTTGGTTCATTAAATTTACTTTTTTCTAGTCTTTTGCCCTCATCCTCTGATAAAATATACGCTGATATACCTTGTTTATCATATTCTTTCACAGCTTTTATTGCTTCTGACCTAGACATAGGCTTAGTAATAACATTATCTGTTCTCACTACGTATTTCTGATCCATTTTTTACCTCCTTCTTAAACATAAATTCATGTAGTTATTATTATTCCCCTAAGTATGAACTATATTAAACAAAATTAAAGGATTTTATCATAAAAAATATAATATTTATAATAGTGTTGCATATGGTAGTAATTGTAATGTTTTGTTTTATGTAATTTTACACAACAAATATGAAAGGAGTGTTTATTTTTGAACTCAAAGCTATATCGTTCTAAAAATGAAACAATTAGCGGTGTGTGTGGCGGAATAGCTGAATATTTCAGTATAGATCCAACAATTATCAAGATTTTATGGGCTATATTGACTATAATCAAGCCTTTATATGGGATTCTAGGGTATATTGTTTGTGCTGCTATCATACCAAAAAAAACTGATGATTATTATGAATACGAAGCTGACTATAAAGTCAATCTAAAAAAAGATGATTCTAATAACGAAAATTCGACTGTACCAAAAACTAACCAAAATAGAAACACTATTTTGATAGGAACGATACTAATTATTATTGGATTAGTTTTTATTTTAAAACAATTCATATTCTGGTTTGATCTAGATGATCTTTGGCCTATTTTATTAATCATTGCTGGTTTTTATATAATATTTAAGAAAAAAAACAATAATTAATCTGAAAGAAATTAATTTTAATGTGGTGCTAATTTAAGGTTAAAGAAAGAAGTGATGTATATGATTCGCGAATCAGGTAATCATCTAAATCCAAGTGACGTTGCTTTCATAACATTTTGTGTTTGAGCGTGCATAGAAATGTTAGTTAATCTAAAAATCTTCCTTTTGGAAGATTTTTAGCATTTTTTAGATATTATTGGTTATACTACATTAATACTACTACTAAGGGGTGAGTATTAATGAAAGTTCCCAATCATATTGGTATAATACCAGATGGCAATAGAAGATGGGCTACTAATAAAGGCCTGACAAAGGAAAAAGGCTATACCTATGGCCTAACACCAGGATTAGAGCTGTTTAGACTATGTAAAGAATTTGATATTAAAGAAGTTACATACTATGGTTTTACTATGGATAATACTAAAAGACCATCTATACAGACAAAGGCTTTTACAAAAGCATGTACAGATGCTGTCAAAATGCTTATACATGAAGATGCTTCTTTATTAGTTATAGGCAACTCTGATTCTTCACTGTTTCCAAGAGAGCTAATTCCTTATACTAAAAGAAGAACTCTTGGAAAAGGTGGAGTTAAAGTGAACTTCCTAGTTAATTATGGCTGGCAATGGGATTTGAAAAACTTTATTGAGAATAAAGATAAAAGCAATATTTATAATCAATTAAAGTCAAATGATGTCTCAAGAGTAGATTTGATAATCAGGTGGGGTGGTAGAAGAAGGTTAAGTGGATTTTTACCTATTCAATCAGTTTATTCAGATTTCTATGTGATTGATGATTACTGGCCAGATTTCAAACCTCAACATTTTTATGATGCTCTAAAGTGGTATAATGAGCAAGACATAACTTTAGGAGGATAAGCACAACCTTTATTCTCCTTCGATTTCAATCAGGCTTATTTGACTTCTATTTAAAAATCTTATAGGCAATACACTTGTTCCTAACCCACTGTCAATATATAATAAGGTATCCTTATTTACCGAAAATATACCCTTATCATATTCTGGTAAATACCCTTGTCCTGGAGCAACTATGGCACCTATAAATGGCAACCTAATTTGTCCTCCATGTGTATGCCCACTTAGAATCAAATCCGCACAAATCGTTTCGTATTTATCTATCACATTTGGTGAGTGAGAAAGCAAAATTGTATATTCACCTTCCTTAATGTTACTTAGAGCCTTATCTAGATTGTCATGATTTGTATAAGGGTCATCTATTCCACAAATATTGATTACTTTATCATTGTGAGTAATTTGAATCCCTTCATTATTAAGAATTATTATGTTCCTGTCTGCTAATCCTCCAATAAATTCCTCATTCATACCTGTTCTCCACTCATGATTACCAGAAACATAATATATGTTGGGATTAATATCGATTAATTCATCAATAAAAGAGTAAATATAAGTAAAGTCCCTTGTTTTACCATCAATCAAATCACCAGTTATAACAATAAAATCAAAATCCAACCCTTTAACCTTTCTATAAAGTCTTTTATTATCATTTAAAAATTTCTTGTTATGGACATCGGAAATTTGAAGTATCCTAATGCTTTCATCTGCATGAAATTTACTGGATTTAATCAAAACCTCGTTCACTTTGAAAAAATTCACTTGGTAAAATATATATGTTATTCCTAATATAACTGCAATAATTCCAAAAATAAATATTTTCTTTATCAAGTCTTTTCCCCCTATCTTCTTTTGTGTTTAGTTTGCTTACTTAATTTTAATACCAAATATTTTTTGTCCCCTAGTTCCTACTACTATAATATCATCAAATACAGCTGGAGAACCCTCTACATTCGATCCCAGTGATATCTTATCTAATACTTCTCCTGACAACCCTTCTATTAGATACATCATTCCAGCAGAATTGCATACTATTATATATCCCTCTCCTTCTTCTGTGTATACAGCAACAGGTGAACTCCAAGAATAATTATTCATCTCAAATCTCCAGATTTCCTCTCCTGTTTTCTTATTCAAAGAAATTAATGCTCCCTTATTAAAGCCTCCATACCTTGCTAAATTAAAAATTACTGAAGAGCTTAAGTTGTTTTTCCCTACAACAGGCGTAGCTAAAGCTCCTCCATTATTAGGTTTATTACCGATTTTCGACTGACATTCATAAGCCTTTTCCCAAATTTGTTGACCTGATAAAGCATCAAACTTTCGAATAAAGCATATCCCTTTCGTTCCCTGCTTATCTACTTCACAAGCAGTATAAAGACAAACCTCATTATCCTGTTCCTCTTCTATAACTATTGTGCTATCTGTATCATCATTTACATTGCATATCCAAACTGGTTCTAAAGTGTTTATATCTATACACTGTAGCCATCCACCATTATCGGCGAAATATGCCAAATTTCTAAACACAGCTACAGAATTTTCTATCCCTTGGTATTCATTACCTTCTATTTTATACCTATATTTGATGATTTGAGGGTCAATATGTATCATTGTATCTTCTTCATTATAGCATGTATTCAACTTAACTCTATAAAAAATACCATTTTCACCGCATAATAATAACGTGTCAGTCCTTCTGTCAATTAAAGCATTAGAATCAAATGCTCCCCATCCACGATAAGCAAATGAGTCTACTCCGTTTATAAAACACAATTTACTTTGGTCAATCAAACTGTAAATTCTAAATCCAATTTCAACCTTAATGCCATTAACCTTATTTATTCCTTGACCTACATATAACAAAGGGATACCTCTTGGATCTACTGATACACTTCCTTTTATTGAACCTGGTACAATTATTGGGTTTCTTGTATATTCTCCATCCTCTAAATCCAGGAAATATACTTTCCCATCTAAAGCTCCATATATAACCTCCTTTAAATGCTTCTTGTCCTTTTTTATCTCGTTTATATTCATTTTATCCTTTATATCATCCGACCACTCCACTATTGCAGATTGTCCATTCCAACCTACTCCAGACCATTCGTCTATCCTACCGATAGGTATATTCCAAAGAATTTCTAGATTTTTCTCTGTAATACCTGCATATCCATAGCTTGCTGAATCTCTATATACATTTCCTCTAAAACAAGTGATGCCCTCAACAAGACTATACCCAGTAGATCTTCCGAAAATTATCTTATCTTGTTCTTCAATACTATTGTTGTCCATATTTTGTACTTGATAATTTATCTTTTTTAAAAGTTCTTTATTTATTAAACTATACTCCAGATTTGCTGCCTTAATCTCTGCATAAGTAGCATTTTGTGAAGCTTTTAAAGATTTCCTGGGTAATAATACTTCTTCTAAATCACTTGCTGTTTCATCATGTACCGCGTTGTAATTTCTTTCCTTTTTATTAATTAGAACATCTTCATTTGGGCTTTTTTCTATTAATTCATGTAACCTTTCTTCGTTTGGAATAAAAACTATAAAAGCAATTAAAATATAGATTAGAAGCTTTAGAAATTGTAACATCCCTTTTACACATCTCCTTTATACTTGTATCATATTAATATATATGACTCCTTCTTTACTGATATTAGTAGAGATGTTACAATTAATTTAAGAATTAAAATTTGCAATATATTTATTTTTTGTTAATCGTTATCTAAGCTTAGATATTAGGAGGAATTTTATGAATAGTGTGCTTTATTCAAAATTATACAGCAGAATATTATCTACCTTATCAGAGCCATATTTCTTGAAGATTTCAGGGATTGAAGAATCTTTTATTATTAGACATGTTGAGAATGACTCATTTCTAACAATTTTAGAAAATTTAATAAAGGAAAAGGATTTTAGTTGTAAAGGTCTTCTTCATCTATGTCAGAGTATGCTTGATGAAATCGCTGAATCTAGTTCTCCTAAAGACTGGCTTAATTATATTTATCAATTTTCATTAAGCATTTCGTTTCCTAATGCTATAAATACAGAGCTTCAAGAAAATCTTAATAAAGCTGCCATTATTTATCTAAGAACACTTAGAGTTTTTTCGTTATTTGAAAGAACAACCAATGAATTAAGTATTCAAACAAAATATCCATTAGTTTTCTTAACAGGGCAGGAAGAAAAAGAATACAAAGTTTCTTCCGAATATAGAAAATTCAAAAAGGTTTTTTATAGAGATTATGTGTACGAAATGATGAAGCTTCATAAAGAGGTTACAGGACATAACACTATTGATCACATAAGCGGAGTTCATTTAGTAGCTATGCATATTGGTAGACAGCTTTATAAAGCTGGACTACCAGTAGATTTAGGATGGGTATCTGGTTCAGCGGCTGGACATGACATTGGAAAATATGGCTGTAAAGGAGAAGAATCAAAGAGGGTTCCTTATCTACACTACTATTATACTGATCAATGGTTTAAAAAATATAATATGAACTACATTGGACATATAGCTACGAATCATTCAACATGGGATTTGGAGTTAGAAAATCTGCCCATAGAATCATTGATTTTAATCTACTCAGATTTTAGAGTAAAAAACCGAAAGCTATCAGACAATACAAGAGAAATGCATATATTCTCTTTAGAAGAATCCTTTAATATAATTCTCGATAAGCTAGATAACGTAGATGAAGCAAAGGAAAAAAGATACCGTCATGTATATGCTAAACTTCATGATTTTGAGAACTATATGCTAAATATAGGCATCAATGTAGACCCTTTTAAAGATGTAAAAATACAAGTGGAGGAAAAATACTATTCTCTTATGCAAAATGAAGATATTATTGAAAATCTAAAATATATTTCAATAAATCATAATATCAATCTTATGCATAAGCTTAGAAATGAATCATCTCTTAGTTCTATATTAGAACAGGCAAGAAGTGAAAATGATTGGAAAAATCTTCGTGCGTATTTAAATATATTTGAAGAGTATTCAACATACTTAACACAAAAACAAAAGCTTATTACATTGAATTTTCTTTATGAGTTGCTTATTCACAAGGAAGATGATATCAGAAAACAGGCATCAGAGCTTATTGGAATATTAATAGCTACTTTTGATGAAGAATATAGAAAAGAAGTCCCTGAAAGTGAAATATTGCAGTCATTCGAAATAACAAGCTCAGATTTACTAGATAAATATATACGATTGTTTCTTTTCCCAGATCATAAGATTTTAGAAGTTCATAGAAAATGGATAGGATATAATTTAAGAGATATGATCGCATCATTATGCAAGCATTGTGAGCATAAATTAAGAAAAAAATATAGAGAGATATTATTAAAATACTATGAAGATGCAATAAATGGAGAAAAAGACACTCAATTCTATCTGCTTCAAACAGTAAAATATGTACCTTATATAAATCTTGGAGATGATATCTCTGAAAGACTATATGGATTTATGATGAAAATGTTAAAAAGTAATGATGTTGATATTAGATTAACTGCTTTAGACAGAACTTATAACTTACTGTTTAGAATCGATAAGAATAGTAGTTTTATTCAAAATCTAAAATCTCATTTTTCTAAAAGTATTTCTTATTCAGATATACCTGCAGAAAATTTCTTAAAGCTTAAAATAGCAAACAAACTAAAATTAAGTGATAAAATACTATTCAAATTTGATAGATTTTATTCGGATGATTCTAAAAAAACATCTGACATTTTTCTTAAAAATTTAAAGAGTGCAACCAACTGGGTAAACAAGAAAATTCATATCGAGCTTCTTCTTGAGCATGTTATTAATGATCCAGAAAAGAATGGTCTTCATACTGCTATGCATTTTTGTAATTTAATTAAAGTAAGTGCAATAGAAAATGTCAGGTATCATGCTGGTGATGCACTACTTAAGATATTTCCTCTACTTCCAATGGAGCAAAGAAATGATATTACAGTTGAGCTTTTACGCGCGTTAGAGATACAAGGGTATCACTTTACAAAATACATCCCAAACTACCTAGGTCAGTTATTGTTATATTTACATCCTGTAGAGTTAGATGAATTATTAGATGATTTTATTAATAAGCTAAAACATTCAAATACACAAATTAATTTACTCTTACTTAAAACTATTGGTGTTGCTATAAAAAATTATCCAAAATATAAAAGCTTTTACAAAGAAATTGATACTGACTATAAAAAAAGACAGCTAAGAATTCTTGGAATTCTTCTTAACGGTTTAGTACACTATGATATACAAGTTAAGCAAGAAGCTTTAAAAATAATTGGTAAAGAAATTTTTGGGAGTCATGAGTTAACATTAGAGGAAAAGAAAGAATTCTTCATCCTAACTGCTAAAAAGATACTAACTCTATTACCTAAGAAAGAAGAAAACGAGTTGTTATTTCTAAATAGTTCGGCATCACTCACTCATATTTACAGATTTATTTCTGATCATGTGTTTTTCAAAGGAGAAATTTGTCTTGAGCAAAGTAATAGAGTTGCCTTTTTCCCCGGCACCTTTGATCCTTTTTCTCTAAGCCATAAAGAAATCGCTAGAGAAATCCGTGATTTAGGCTTTGAGGTGTATTTAGCTGTAGATGAGTTTTCATGGTCAAAACGTACTCAGCCTCATAACCTTAGAAGCAAAATTGTAGATATGTCTATTGCGGATGAATTAAATATATATCTTTATCCTCAAGATTTACAGGTTAATATTGCAAATAATAATGACCTTAAAATGTTAAGAGAAAGCTTCCCTCATTCTAAGGTTTATATTGTTGTAGGTAGTGATGTAATTATAAATGCTTCATCGTATAAAGCTGAAGAAACTCAATACTCTATTCATACTTTCCCACATATAATTTTTGACAGGAAAAGTTCAGCATCTACTGATGATATTAATTTATATTTAGAAAAAGCAGCAAAAAAGATTAAGTCAAAAAAGATTATACTTACTCTACCTCCTCAATACGAAGATATTAGCTCTACTCAAATTAGGAATTATATAGATCAAAATCGTGATATATCTGAGCTTATTGACCCTTTAGTACAAAACTACGTGTATGAGTATGGTCTTTATAGGAGATCTCCTCAATATAAATCATTGATCCAAAGCAAATCCTTAGACATTGAATTTTTAGATGACATAAGTGACGAGCTAATTGGCGAAATATATCATAGCTTCTTTGATGGAAACAACAATGCTCTTAATAAACTAAAAGAATTTAAGGCAACGCTTAGTCCAAGAATATTAATAATTAGAGACATAAACAACAACGGGAAAATTTTAGGTTTTTCAGCTTTTCATTGGGTTAGATCTAGTATGCTGTTTAACCATTTCAAAAATAACAATGTTTCAGAATATATTAGAAAAAATGCTGTTGGAAGAATAATTGCACTAGATGGTATTTTTACAAATGAAACATCTAGATTGAACAACCTCGAACAAATATTATTAACAGAAACATTAGCCTTCTGCTTGGCAAAAGACTACACCTATGCAATTTTTAAGAACATTATAGAAGATTATAACTCACAATCATTACATGATACTTTAAAACTACAAGGATTTCAAAAGCTACCGTTCGGACAAGAAAATAATCCAGTTTTTGTTGTAAGCATGACTAACCCATGTACTTTAAATCTTGATATTGAATCAATTATTAAAGAACCTTTTAGGAGCAATCCTAACGTACAGAAAGCTATTTCACGTACAAGGAAAAAATTACAGAAATCCCTAACGAAGCTGTATCCTGGACATCTTATTCTTTCATTTGACAGGGATATTTTATATGAGAAGCTAATAGAAAAAATATGTAAAATGAATAACGTTGCTGTTAAACAGATATCTCCAAGAAAATTAGGAGATAAGATATGCGTTCCCTTTGGTTCAATATTAAATGGGAATATTATTCCCAACACTGTAACAAAATCTATGCATACTGAAAAAGTATTTAAGGCTGATATAAAAAGCTTTAGTATAGACCCTTTCCCAAATTATATGAGCTTAGAAAATCAAATTAAAATGCTGAAGTCTTTTTACAAACCTGTGATACTTGTAGATGACTTATTGCATAAAGGTTACAGATTAAAAGCTATTGACCCAATTATTAAAAAACAAAAACTAAAGGTAGAAAAAATAATTGTTGGAATACTAAGTGGTAGAGGAAAGGAATTAATGGATATTCAAAATAGAGATGTTGATAGTGCATATTTTATACCTAACTTAAATGTATGGTTTAAGGAAAATTCTCTATATCCATTTATTGGTGGTGATTCTGTTTGGAGAGGATATTCTCCTGAAAGAAATCTATTGCCATCAGTTAATTTTGTTCTGCCATACGCTTCTCCATCTTTTATTGGAAATACAACTAATGATTCTATATATGAGCTTTCTCAAGTATGCATTAATAATTCATTAGATATTGTTTTGACTCTAGAAAAGGAATATAGATTGATGAATGAAAGGAATTTAACTTTAAAGCATCTGGGCGATGTATTTATCTCACCTAGATGTCCAGATCATGGAAAGAATATTGACTATGACCTAAATCTAAAGCCTTCGCAATATTTAAAAAATGATTTAGAGCATTTGGAAAGAATTGAACATATTATCAGGAGATAATCTGAAAGAAATTGTATTGCAGAAGTGCTGTCTAAGGATTTGGATTATTATCTTCGCTGTTCAGATATACATCACTTCTTTGATTTTAAGTTAATTTTAAATTTTCAATTTCAATTTATGGGGGTTGGTACTATCTATTACTTTAAACTTAATAATAAAATATTATTTTCATATTCAAAATGGAATCATATTAATTATGATGACATTGAAATAATTTGTGAATCAGAAGCAAAAAAGAGTTGTGAACAACATGGAGTCATTATATATTATCTTAATAGCTTAGACCCAATTAACTCTAGAAAAAGCTTTTCAGTATCAGATTCTTCGTTATTATTTCTAGAAAGCGAGGGTGTTAATCTTTTACATGAAAATGTGAGTCAATATATCAGCAATGTACCTAAGTGGATTAATGACAAAATAAAGTTAAGGGAAGTTATGTCAATAAATATTAACTATCCTAATTGGAAAGACATATTAGAAGTCACAATCCCAAAAAAGTGGAAAGTTAACATACTCGGATTGGGTGATGT
>DAOUQG010000051.1 GCA_030625765.1 Thermohalobacteraceae bacterium
ACAGACATTTCAGCGTATTTTAAATGCTGCACGAGAAAAGATTACGGACTGTCTTGTAAATGGGAAAGTCTTAAGAATAGAAGGCGGTAATTATACCAGAAGTATTTGTCCTGTAAGATGCCTAGATTGTGGTAAAGAATGGAAAGAAAGCTACGAAAATTTCGAGAAAATATTGGAAGGGACGTACAGCTGTCCTGATTGTGAATCTAAGCAAATTATTTGCACACGAAGTGATAAAAAGAGGTTTTGCAGGAATAATTGCTGGAGACATGGTAGAGATGAATAAAATTAGGTCTAAAATATATACAATTGAATCTAATATATTTAAGGATATAAGTAAAGTGAGGAATGAATAAATGATACATGTGTATTCAATGAACAATATTCATGTAGCGATAGATGGAAATACTGGAAGTATTCATGTGTTAGATGATATCAGTTTTGATATTTTAAAGCAGATGGAACAATGGGAACCGTTAAATCAAGTATTAAAAAAAATGAATGGCATTTATAAAAATGATGAAATTATAGAAGCATATGAAGAAATAAGATCTTTAAAAGAACAAGGGTTGCTTTTTACTTCAAGTAAAAACCTTGAAAATTCTATAAAAGGTAAGGAGATGACTTCTGGTTTAAAAGCGCTATGTTTGCATGTTTCTCATGATTGCAATCTCAGGTGTGAATACTGTTTTGCTTCTCAAGGAGATTATAACAGTGGACGTAGTATTATGTCTGAGGAAGTTGCATTGAGAGCTATAGACTATCTAGTAGAAAACTCAGGAAACAGACACAACATAGAGATTGATTTTTTTGGTGGAGAACCTCTTATGAACTTTGGTGTTGTTAAAAAAGCAGTTGCATATGGAGAGGAAATTTCCAGGAAAAAGAACAAGAGCTTCTATTTTACTATCACAACAAACGGGTTGCTGCTCGATGATGAAATAATTGATTTTATTAACGAGCATATGAACAATGTAGTAATCAGTATTGATGGCAGAAAAGAAGTTCATGATTCGATAAGATATAATAGGAACAAGCAAGGTACATACGATAGGATTATTCCTAGAGCGCTAAAATTGGTAAGTGACAGAAATGATAAAAGCTATTTCATCAGAGGAACTTTTACTGCAAGGAATAAAGATTTCTCTAAGGATGTTATGCATCTTGCAAATATGGGGTTTAAAGAAATATCTATTGAGCCTGTTGTTGGGTCAGATGGAGATTTATTTATTACAGATAAGGATATTTCAGAGATTCTTCAAGAGTATGAAAAATTTGCACAGGAATATTTGGACTATGTACTTAATGGTAGAGATTTTCGTTTTTATCATTTTAACCTTAATCTATACGATGGTCCATGTATTTTTAAGAGAATTGCTTCATGTGGGGCTGGATTTGAATATTTAGCAGTATCACCTGAAGGTAAATTATATCCTTGTCATCAATTTGTTGGACAAGATGAATTTGTGATGGGAGATATATATAACGGTATTGAAAATAATGAAATGGTTAGAAAGTTTAAAAATAACAATATTTTAACAAAAGAAAAATGCAAAGATTGTTGGGCAAAGTTATTCTGTTCCGGTGGATGTTTTGCTAATGCTTTTTATTCAAATGGAGATATTGATGAGCCAAATGAAATTGCTTGTACTTTACAAAAGAAAAGAATTGAATGTGCTGTCATGATTCAGGCAGCAAAGCATATAAAGGGTGATACAAAATAAAATGTTTTTTACAATGTAGTTAAATAGATAGTGGTATTGTATGAAGTATTTCATATGTCTATTAAAGAAAAATCATATAGTTGACATAGGAGTGAACAGAACATAACATAACATAATGGAAAAGAATTATTCTAAGTTCTTAGGAATTTAAAATATTATTATAAGGGAGAATATTATGAAAAAAATAGGAGTCATTATATGTGGTCGTTATCATACATGTGGTGGTGGAAAATGTTTTCGTGCAATACAAGAAAGAGTTGGTGGGTTTTCAATTTATCCTAAAGATGAAGAGATACAAGTTGTAGGATATTCTCATTGTGGAGGATGTCCAGGAGGAAATATAGAGTATGTCCCTGCTGAAATGAAGAAAAATGGAGCTGAAGTTATACATTTGGCAACAGGATTAGTTGTAGGATATCCTCCTTGTCCACGAATTAAACAATTTAAAGAATTTATCGAAAAACATTATAATCTACCTGTAGTTATAGGAACACATCCAATTCCATTAAAATATTTTGAAGCTCATAGTGATTTATCATTTTGGAATAATAGGAGAATGGAAGAACTCGCTGAACATTTATTTAAAGAAGACAAAGAAATTATGAGAGCTTACAATTAATGACAGAGCAGGAAGCAAAGAGACGATTCTTTTGCTTGCTGCTTTTTGAATGTAGAATTAAATATAAAAAGTCAGCTAAGTATAGTAAAAAAAATAGTTGGTTCTAGAAAAGTGAAAATATGAAAAAAAGTGATATTTAAACCCTCTCAGAATAAGGAGAGGGTTTAAATATTTTTATAAATGTTATTTATCAAAATAAAATGTTTGATACCAATTTTTATGAATAATTGTAAAAAACCTATTGACAAATCAGTTAATGGGTTATATAGTTAAATACATAAGTAACTAACCAATTAAGAAAGGGGTTGAGTTTTTGTTACTAGACTTTAATAGTGAAAAGCCTATTTATTTGCAATTAGCGGAATCAATTGAAGATAATATTTTGAAAGGTATATTTCAAGAGGGATCACAGGTATTTTCAACTACTGAAATATCAGTAAAACTTAAAATTAACCCAGCAACAGCGGGAAAGGGTTTAAACTTGCTTGTAGATGAGGGTGTCATCTATAAAAAAAGAGGTGTAGGTATGTTTGTTTCTATAGGAGCTAAAGAAATGATTCTTAAAAAGCGGAAAAATGGTTTTTTTGAGAAGTTTATTGTTCCAATACTCGATGAAGCTTTAAAGCTTAACATCTCTAAATCTGAAATAATCAAATTGATAGAAAGGGGTTAAAAAAAATGAGTACTATAAAAATTAATTGCATAACTAAGAATTATGGTGATACAGTGGCTTTAGATAATGTAAATCTTACTATAGAACCAAACAAGATATATGGTCTCTTAGGTAGAAATGGAGCGGGCAAAACTACACTATTAAATCTTCTAACAAATAAGATATTCCCTACAAAGGGTGATATTACTATTGATGATGAGACAGTATTTGAAAATGATAAAGTTCTGAACAATATATTCTATATGATGGAAAAGAATTTATATCCTGAAGGGCTAAAGGTGAAGGAGATATTTAAGTGGACAAAGGAATTTTATCCTTTATTTGACATAGATTATGCAAATACATTAGCAGAAAAATTCAGCCTTAATATAAATAAAAGAGTAAAAGAACTATCTACTGGATTTAACTCCATATTTAAGGTTATTATTGCTCTAGCTTCTAATGCTAATATAATTTTGTTTGATGAGCCTGTCTTAGGACTTGATGCTAACCATAGAGATTTGTTTTACAAGGAACTAATTGCTAATTACACTGAGAAACCAAAGACAATAGTAATCTCTACACATCTTATAGAGGAAGTAGCTGATGTTTTAGAAGAAGCTATAATCATTAAAGATGGAAGGATAATTGCGAAAAAATCAGTAGAGCAACTGATATCTTCTGCTTATACAATTTCTGGAGAAGCTACTAAAGTAGACAAATACATACTGGATAAACAATATATAGGTGAAGAAATAATGGGTAGGTTTAAATCGGTTACCGTTTTAGAAGATATTCAAAATAAAAACGAAGACTTAGCAAGAGAACTTGATTTAGAGTTTACAAAGGTAGAACTACAAAAATTATTTATTAGCTTGACTAATTCTTAAGGGAGGCTGAAACTATGAATAACATTTTTAAAGTTTCTAAGTATCTATTACGTGATAACAGAAAAGCTTTAATAATATTTTATGCGATTATACTGACGATAGTATTTATGATATTATCATCATTATCTCAATTTAATACAACAGATGGTAATGTATCATTTGGAGGATTTGGGTTTTCTTCAGCAATATTCCTATTTATTTCAGGATTAAACTGTTTTAAAGCAAATTTCATGTTTACGCAGGCAAATAACATATCAAGAAAAAGGTTTTATTTTGCAAATATAATAACCTTAATATCATTGTCTTTACTAATGTCTCTGATTGACGTCATACTAAGTAATATTATGCAAATGGTAATACCTTATCGTGGAGTATTTGAGCAGCTTTACAAGAGTAAATTTTTCTTAGATGATTTTATGTGGTCATTTGCATTATTTTCTTTCGTTGTAAGCTTAGGCTGGCTCATAACAATGCTATATTATAAGGCTAGTAAAGTAATAAAAATAATTATCTCTATAGCTCCAGTGTTTGTAGTGGTGTTAATTTCGATTATCGACGACTTAACGAGTATGAAAGTGTGGAGAAATATTGTATTATTAATTGGAAGATTGCTTGGGCTTACCAATAATCTAAATTCTTATACTGCTGTTGTGAGCTTTTTTGTTGGATGTATAGCTTTTTTCTCTTTAATCTTTTTACTTATACGAAAAATTCCAATTAAGGACTAGGTAACGAAAAGAGTTATATCAATGTACTAGTAGGTTTCAAAAAGGGACGAAAAATTTGTTGCTTAGTCCTTTTTAGGAAGGTCAAGAAATAAAAAAAAGGTTGAGCTTTTACGTTCAGGGGTCTAGTTTACGGGGGTTGTTGACTACAACATATACTAAAGTTACAATGTAGTATGGTTTAATAATATGCCAAGATAAGCGAGAAAAAAAGTCAAATCGGAATATACCATATAATGATACGAGGTATAAACAGGCAAAAAATATTTGAAGATGAAGAAGACTGTGAGATATTTATTCAAATTTTGAATAATAATCAATACTCATATTTTAGATATCAAAATATGGGAACGATAGACTTTGTGATAATATATACATCAAGTGTGTAAATAACTTTGCGCTTAAAATATTATTACTCTCAATCTAACAAGAGCAAAAGAAGCGACGTAATAGTTCTCTTACTTCTTTTGTTCTTTCATTTCTTTACTTACTATATCGTCTATTACGTTTTTTGATAACTAAGTAAACTATCAAAGACTGTGACCTTATAAACACTTGCCTCTACCAATTATGTTAGTAAACTACTTGATTTACATTACTATGAATTAAGGGGTTCTGTTTTATAAATAGTAGTGATTATGTAAAGTTAATTATAAATTATTAGGCATAATTATAATTGTGAAATCCTAAGAAAGTATATATAAAAATTGATGATTTTTGTAGGCTTTATACCAAAAAAATTGTATAGATAAGTACTTTATATATTTTTATCATCAAAATTATAATTATCATAAAAATACTTTATTTTAAGAGCTAACTGGAGATAAAATGTTGTTTCGTTGTTGCTTAATTCGCAACCAATTATTTGTTCAATACGTGATAATCTTGCACGTAAAGTGTTTTTGTGAATAAATAGTTTTTTTGCTGTATCAACTTTAGAAAAGTTATTTTGTATGAAAACATCTAAAGTTTTCAAAAGCATTGTCTGATTTTCATTATCATATTTTTTTATAGGTTCTATATATTTATCATATATTTCGTCAAGAAAGTCTTTATTTATATTATTTGCATTATTCATGAAAAATTTTAGAACTCCTAATTCTGAATAAAAACAATAATTTAAAGGATGATAAATTTTGGCAAATTTCAAAGCTTGTACTGCTTCCTTGTATGCTTTAGAAGTATCTACGATCTTATGCAAATCACTAATTCCGAAGTAAATTTTTTTGTGTTTATAGAATTCGAAAAACAGAGTATAAAGTTGATCAATTAGGTGAGTAATTTCTTTACTAAGTTGAGGAATAAGTAATACAAAATTTTCGCCCTTTTCAAAAAACAAAACTTCACAAAATTCATCAATACTATTTTTTATTAAATCATACAGTATATTTATACGTTGGTTTTGCAAAATTCTATCTGATTTATTATTTACTGTATTTTTAATAACATTGACTACTAAAACATAATATTTGTCATAAAATTTCTTGTTAGAGCTTTCACTAATTTCTATTATGTCTTCTATTGAATTAATATTTCCTTCTAAAAGTTCGTCTAGTAATAAGTTATAATATCTTCTTGTCGTATTATCTATTTCATTACGTTTCAGGATTTCTAATGCTGCTGTAATAGATAATTGTTCAATTTTTACAATATCCATTGTGTTTAGATAATTTAGAGTTATATCAACACAAATCAAAATATATCCATATTTTACTGTGTTGTGCACAATAGGTAATATAAAAAGTTTTCTAGAAATGTTATTTAAATAATTATTAAAGAAAACATATCCTGATACAATATTGTTATAATGATCTTCGGCAAGATTACTATTATATATTAAATTGTAGAAAGCTAAATTATTAGTTGCTTTTTCCCAATCAAAGTTACTAGAGTAGCTTATAAGTTGAAAATCACTATCAGTAATTGCTACTGGTAAATTTGTTATGTTACTAATTACATTAGATAAAGTACTTAAAGGTTTACCGTGTAAAAGTACTTTCATCAAAATATTATGAATCTTTAGTGATTCGTCAATTATTTTATACTGTTTTCTTACAATATCTTCGGTTAAAGGATTAATTATTTCAATCCAACTACAATCGGCAGGAACAATTATAATTGGTATATCTAGTTCGTTACATTGATCTAATAATTCTTTTTTAACTTTTCTAGTAAATTTCAATTTAGTAATGATACCAGCAATATGTTTTTCTTTCAATTGTAATAATAATTCACTAGATAAACACTGTTCAAAATAACCAGCTGCTAGAATTAATTCTTCACCTTTTAGCCATTTTCCAATATTGGGAACATCCATGACTGTTACAGATGAAATTTTATTACTTATTCCATGATATCCTGTTAGTATATTTGCTTCTTTAAGCCTTCCAATTTTTAAAGCTTCTTGAACTGTTAGTTTCATTGAATTCCCCCAAAATACAAAAATTTCTTATTCAAAGAACAACTACCTATTTGTCATTATATTGTAAATATTTTCGACATTTTAATGGTTTTTGTTAACATTTCTTGTATAATATTATTGATAACAGAAACTTCTTTCGAATATTTTGATGTGTTTTGTAGACACTTCTATCATAACATATTGAGCTATTCTCTTTTTGTTTTTTTCTCTAATAATTTTACACTAGGTCAAAGTAAAATGTACAAAAGTACAATTTGCTAATGTCAACATTATACTATCGAACAATTGTTTTTGAATTATTGTCGTATTATAATTTAAATTGTAAAATAAATCAATATTTTAAACAAAAAGGGAGGCAATTAAATTGAGAGACAAATTCAAAGGTAAAGACTTTTTAAGCTTTAAGGATTTTACAAGAGAGGAGTTAGAGTATTTAGTAGAATTGTCAGTGTATTTAAAGAAAAAATGGACATTAAAAGAACCTCATGATTTCTTAAAAGGTAGATCATGGGCAATGGTTTTTGAAAAAAATTCTACTAGAACTAGAAATTCATTCCATAGAGCAGCTTTTGACTTAGGCATGCAGTCAGTTTATTTAAGACCTGATGAATTACAAATAAGTAGAGGAGAGCCAATAAAAGACACAGCAAGAATCCTTGACAGATATTATGATGGGTTGTTTATTCGTACATTTGGACAAGAAATCGTTGAAGAATTTGCTAATTGGATGCAAAATCCAGTTATTAATGCATTAACTAATGATGAACATCCGACACAAGGTATTGCAGATTTATTGACTATAAAAGAAAAGAAAGGTGACTTTAAAGGTCTGAAAATTGCTTTTACTGGAGATATTTTTAATATTTGTCATACTACAATGGTTGCTGCAGCTACATTTGGTATGGATATGTACATAGCCTGTCCAGATTACATGAAACCAAACGAGGTTACATATAAAGAAGCACAAAAACGAGCTAAAGGAACAGGTGCTAAGATAGTATTTACTACTGACTTTGATGAAGCATTAAAGGATGCAGATGTAGTATATCCTGTAACACAATACAGTATGGGACAAACAAAAGAGCAAATAGAAAAACAATTAAAAGACTTAAGACCATATCAAGTTAATATGGATGCATTGAAAAAAGCTAAGAAGGATGCTATTGTTATGCATTGCTTACCAGCTCATAGAGGAGAAGAAGTTACAGATGAAGTTTTGGAATGCCCTCAATCAGTAATATTTGATGAAGGTGAAAATAGAATGCATTCAATAAAAGCAATTTTAGCTGCTGTTACACTATAATGGAAGGTGAAAAAGCATGGGAAAAAGAGTTGTAGTTGCTTTGGGGGGAAATGCTTTACAAAATGCTGGACAGTCACCTACTTATGAAACTCAAAAAAGTGCTTGTGAAACAACTGCCAAAGGCATAGTAGACATAATCGAAAACGGCTATGAAGTGGTAATAACCCATGGTAATGGTCCCCAAGTTGGGAATATAGTCTTGCAAAATGAGAATAGCGATTCAGAAAAAACACCTGCTATGCCACTGCATGTATGTGGATCAATGACTCAAGGAGAAATTGGTTACTGGTTGCAGCAAGCTATTGGTTCGGAATTAACAAAAAGAGGAATCGAAAAGGAAGTATGTACGGTGGTTAGTCAAGTTGTTGTGGACGATAAAGATTCGGCTTTTAGAAACCCAACAAAACCAATTGGACCGTTTTACGAAGAAACTGAAGCAAATAAACTTATTTCTGAAAAAGAGTATACAATGGTAGAAGATTCTGGGAGGGGTTGGCGTAGAGTAGTACCTTCACCATCACCTATTGATATTGTTGAAAAAAAAGCAATAAAAACTTTAGTAGATAACGGATTTTTAACAATAGCTGTTGGAGGTGGTGGAATTCCGGTAATAAAGAATAAGGGATTATATAATGGAATAGATGCTGTGATAGATAAAGATTTAGCATCTGAAAAATTAGCTGAATTACTGGATGGGGATATTTTGTTTATTATTACGGCAGTTGAGCAAGTATTACTAAATTTTAATAAGCCTAATCAGCAAGCATTGGATAAATTATTGGTTGAAGAAATACCTTTATATATTAAAGAGGGACATTTTGCACCTGGAAGTATGCTTCCCAAAATAAAAGCTGCTATGAAATTTGCCCAATCAAAAGAAGGTAGAAAATGCATTATTACTTCTTTAGATAAAGCAGTAGAAGCTTTACATGGGAAAACAGGTACAGTAGTGTATTAATTATAAGGATATAATTTGCGCAATTGTGATTGATTTCCTCTATTAATTTATGTAGTCAAGTTATATTGGTTTTACATTAAATTCAATATATTAATAATTATATGATTAGACCACAAAAAGTACATTTTTAAATATTACTATATCATATATTGATATTAACAATGAATAGAATCACATGATAACGTATGTTGGAAATTAGTTTTCAGCTTTTTGTGGTACAATCATTATATTTAATTTAAAAAAATAGTGGGAGAGGGGATTGTGGTGAAGACGGAATTTAGCGAGGATATTATTTTAAAAAAACTAATTAAAAGTAAAGTTTTTTACAAATTTTTCATTGGAGCGCTATTAGGTGTTTTGTTATTTCTGATACCAATTCCACAAGGCAAAGGATATAATTTAGTTTTGGGTCTAATTGCTGAAGGTATTCTATCAATCAGCAGACCAATAATTCCATATATTTTAAGCATTGCAATTTGCCTATCATGTGTGATTCTAGCAGTCCATAGAATTAAGTCTTTAGAATTTATTAAGAGAAATGATTTTTTAAAAAGTATTTTTGAGGTAGATCATTATAAATTTATTGTAAGAATTATAGGTTCAATATTTTTTATTCTTTCCGTGTTTAAAGTAGGACCAGAAATTATTTGGTCTGCCAATACTGGCGGCACTATGCTTGGGCTACTAGTTACTCTAAGTATATGGTATGTTATATCTTTCTATCTGATATCCCTATTACTTGATTTCGGAGCTATGGATTTTTTAGGTACATTGATAAGAAAGATAGTAAGACCATTATTCACTTTACCAGGAAGGTCAGCTATAGACTGTATAGCTTCTTGGATTGGAAATGGACCATTAGGCGTAATGATAACAAAATTTCAATATGATGATGGATATTATACTAATAGAGAAGCTTCTGTAATTGCCAGTTGTTTTTCAATAGTATCAATCACATTTTGTGTAATAGTTGCTAAAACCTTAGAAATTGTAGATAAATTTTTATTTTATTACTTAACAGTTTGCTTAGTTACTTTTATATGCGCAATAATTTTACCTCGAATTTATCCATTAAATAAAATTAAAGATGAATACAATCCAAAGGTTGGTAAAAAGATCAATGAAGATGTGATTAATAGCGATAATATGTTTAAAAATGCTGTTAAACACGGTATGGATAGAGCAAAAGAGGCTAGCTTTATAAAAATCATAAAAAGAGGAAATGAAACTACGATAGATGTATTTTTGACTCTATATCCTACAATAATGATTTATGGAACGATTATTTTGATAATTGTTACATATACTCCTATTTTAACAATTCTCTCTTACCCACTAATATATATTCTACAATTATTTAATGTACCATTTGCTGTGGAAGCTGCACCAACTATGATAGTAGGTTTTGCTGACATGTTTTTACCTGCAATTCTAGGGAGTGGAATTCCAAGCGAAATGACAAGATTCATAATTGGTTGTGTAAGTATTGTTCAATTGATTTATATGACTGAGACCGGGTCTATAATATTGAGAACTAAAGAAGCTTTTAATTTAAATTTTGGGAAGCTACTTATTATTTTTCTATTGAGAACTGCAATATCTCTACCAATTATTATTGGAGTAGCAAATATAATTTATTAACATATTCTAACTTATATTGATAAATACATAAAATATGATGACTTCTTGTATATTGTTCAGATTTGTTTTAGTCAATTTCTTTATTACTTTTATAATGAACGGTTAAGATTTTTATAAAGTCAATAAAAAACTATTTAAAGGAGGAAAATTAATGAAACAATCAGACTTAGGAATTAAAAATATATCTGGAACGCAAATGTCTAGGTCAATTAACTTTTTTGGATTGCTTGCTTTGGGTATAGGGTGTATGTTTGGGACAAGCTGGCTCCTTGTATCAGGTCATTGGTTAGGATTAGCAGGTGGACCTAAAAACGTAATACTGGGATTTATATTATGTATAATTGTTGAACTGCCTTTAGCATTTGCGTATCTTGAAGCAATCCCAATGATGCCTCTATCTGGAGGCGAGCTTGTGTATTCTTATGTTGCATTTGGCAGCTTTGGAGGATTTTTCGCAGCATGGGCAGGAATTCTAATGAATGGAATTATCCTTTGTTGGGAAACTGTAGCTGTTACAAAAATTATGGCATACTTAATACCGCAGATAACAAATGCAACTGTGCTTTATGAAGTAGGAGGTTTTGCAATAACTTTTCCCAACTTATTAGTAGGGTTAGGAATAGTTATTTTAACTACATTTATCCAATATAGGGGAGCTCAAATATCTGCATCTGTTGCTAAAGTTTTAACTGTAACGATAGTAGTATTAGCGATAGTTGGGATAATTGCAGGATTTACTCAATTTGATATGTCAAACTTAATGAGTGAATCGACTAAATCTACATTTGAAGGTTCAGTTTCACTCCTTGCTATCTTAACATTTACAATTGCAGGTTGGGAAACAGTAGCTAAAAGTGCTGGAGAAGCAAAAAGTGATATTGGACGAGCAAAAGTAGGTAAGGCGTTAATAGTTTGTTTATTATTTTGTGTAGCTCTCAATATATTAATAGTTATCGCAATATCTGGTATAGCACCTTGGCAGGAATCAATAAAAAATGGAATTCCATTTGCAGATGTATTAGTTGCGGCAACTGGGCTTCCAATATTAAGTAAGGTTTTGCTTATTGCTGCATTAGTAGGGGTAATTGGCGTATCAAATGCAACCTTTTATGGGGCAACAAGAATGCTACATGGATTAGCAAAAGTTGGTTTGATTCCGAAAGCTTTTGCGTATATTCATCCAAAATATAAAACCCCAACGAATTGTATTTTGTTTATAGCGGCATTTGCAGCAGCTACTCCATTTATTGGAAAAACTGCTTTTATACCCCTAATAGATGTTACAGCATTAGCTACAGTAGCTATGTGGATAATGACATTCTTTGCAGTGATCAAATTAAGGAAAAAATACCCTGATATGGAACGACCGGTAAAAATGCCCGGAGGTAAATTGACTATGGTACTAGGAACAATTTTTTCAATATTTATTCTTGGCACGATATTATTACCTATGAGCCCGGGGCGTTTAGCATGGCCGTCTGAGTATATTTTATCATTAGCATTGTTCCTACTTGGCTTATTCCTCTATACATTTAGAGATAAATCAATATCAGAAGAAAAAAGAGCAGAAATGTTATTAGGAGAGGCAGAAGAACAATTTAAAAACTGAGATCATAATAATTTAAACTAACTATCGTGCCTTTGCTATACTTAAAATCCACTCATGTCAAGAAAGGAGTATCTAACTTAACTTTCATAAACAGTGGTCTTGACAATGGGTGGCATAATATTGAGATCATAATAACCTGCAAAAAAAATATAATTTTTTAATATATTAATTATATAAATAAGGAGGAGTATTTATGTCAAAAGTATTTGTTAAAAATTCAACTAATGTGTTGAAAAAGGTATTAGTATGTTCACCAGCATATCTTGAATTTCAGCCAATTAATGAAATAACTAGAGATTGGTTGTCAAAAGGTGAAAAAGCAAGACGAGAAAGAATGATTAAAGAGCATCAAGAATTTGTACAAGCATATCAAGAAAATGGAGTAGAAGTAGTTGAAATGGAACCAAATTCAAATTTGCCACTTCAAGTTTTTGCTCGAGATTTTGGAGCATGTGTTGCTGAAGGTGCTATTATGGGACGTTTTAGAGAACCATGTAGACATGGTGAGTCAATTGAATATGAAAAAAAATTAAAAGAAGTAGGTGTACCTATTATTGCAAGATGTAGTGCAGGGAATTTTGAAGGAGGAGACTTTTGGTACTTAGATGACTATACTTTAGCAATAGGAGTTGTTGATAGAACAAATTGGGATGCAATAAGGAATCTAAGAGAACAACTTGAAAAGTTCGGATACAATGTGATAGGAGTTCAATGTCCACCGGAGAATTTGCATTTGGATATGTGTTTTAATATTGTTGCTGAAAATGTAGCTATAGCAGCTACAGAACAACTCCCATATTCTTTTCTGAAAATGCTAAAGAAAAGAAATTTTACACTGATAGATGTTCCTAGTGAAGATGTATTTAAACATGGATGTAACGTTCAAGCATTGGGGAATGGAAAAGTTATGACAGTGAAAAATAATAAAGTTATAAATCAAAAAATGAAAGCTTTAGGTTTAGAATTAGTGGAGGTTGATCTTGTGGAAATACTAAAAGCAGGTGGAGGACCTCATTGTATGACTTTCCCGATTGAAAGAGAGTAAGTTTATTAAGAGTATCTCTTACTTTTAGATTTAGCAACTTAGAAAGGTGACAGGGGGTGGTTTGAAGTGCCCCCTGTCAAGTAGACAGTATAAATAATAAAAATTTCTATCGCCAATCGCTTTTAAAGTGGTTGGCGATAATTATGCTACTTTATTTCTAAGATACTCTCTGTATTCCATAGGCGTCATACAGTTCAAACGTTTTTGATATCTCTGATTGTTATAATAGTCTATGTATTCAACGATTGCTTCTTTTAGTTCTTCATAAGTATCAAACTTTTTCAGATAATACATTTCTGATTTTAACATTCCCCAAAAAGCTTCCATTGGTCCATTATCGATACAACGCGATACTCTAGACATACTCTGCGTTATTCCTGCATCATCTAGTTTTTTCTTAAATATCTTTGATGTATATTGAAATCCACGGTCGCTATGAAAGAGTGGTTTAGCCTCTGGATACAGTTCATGGGCTATATCAAAAGTTTCAAATACAAGTGCATTGTTATTGGAATGTCCAAGCACAAAAGAAACTATGCTTTTATCTCCAAGATCTAAAATAGCACTAAGATAAGCTTTGATTCCTAGACCATATTTCATCTCAGTCACATCAGTTAACCATTTTTCACCAAAGTCATTGGCATAAAACTTACGATTTAGGATGTT
>DAOUQG010000250.1 GCA_030625765.1 Thermohalobacteraceae bacterium
GTTTCATATCTCGTATCATACTAGCTAATTCAAACCCATTTATTTGAGGCATAGAAATATCAAGTAATACTACATGTGGTTGTAACTTTTTTATCTCCTTAATAGCTTGTACAGAATCATCAAATGCTCCTAAAACCTTTATGTTATCAAATCCTTTTAGTATATATTCTAACTGTTCTAGTGAAAGCACTTCATCATCAACTAATACAACATCTAACATTTTTCTTATGCCTCCGTTTCAATCTTAATTGATTCTTCACATTCATATAAAGGGATTGAAAAATAAAACCTACTTCCTTTACCCTCTTCACTTTCTACCCATATTTTGCCACCATGCAGTTCTATGATTTTTTTACAGATTGAAAGACCTAACCCACTTCCTCTAGTGCGTATATTTTCTTTAATATGCAATCTGTCAAAAGCATTAAAAACTGACTTATGGTATTTTTTTGCTATCCCAATACCTGTATCTTGTATGCAAATTATTTGCTCACTATTTCTTTTCTCAAATTTACAAGTGATTGTTCCTTTTTCAGTATACTTTACTGCATTTGAAATTAAGTTTACAAAAACCTCCATTAATAGCTTTCTGTCTACCTTAACAATAGGAAGCTGATCATTACATTCTATTTTATATTTAAGACCCTTTTCTTTAATCAACGAATCTGTTACTACAAAGCTTTCTCTTGCTAATGCAAAAATATCTACATTTTCAAGTCTAAGCTTTATCCTACCAGACTGTAGCTTTGATAAATCTAGCAGGTTTTCTATAAGCTCAGTAAGTCTTTGACCTTCATTTTCAATAATTCCTAAATTTCTCTGTATCTTTTCAGCGGCTTTATTTGCATTTGGACAGCTTCTATCTAATTTTGGAACGATAATATTAATAAATTTGTTTTTTATCATTTCTGTGAATCCTAGAATAGATGACAATGGTGCCTTTAAATCGTGAGAAACCATCATTAAAAATTCATCTTTTTGTTTGTCAATTTCCTTTGCTTTCTCGTTATATTTCATAAGCATTTTTATAGCTGTAACTAAACATATGATTATAAATAAGTTTATAAGTCCAATAAATAACAATTTATTAACTAGTGGTATTTTTACTTCTTTTTGTGGTACTGAGTATACAATTTTCCAATTTACATTATCTAATGGCATTGTAAAAAAATAATTTTTATTAATTAACTTAGGACTTTCATTAACTAATGCATTTTCAAAATTTTCTATATTATATTTACTCTTAAATATCGAGGAAATGTTTTTTATCTCTTTAATATCCTTGCCATTTTCATATATAATTTGGTTGCTTGAGTCAATAATGTATACATCGACTAAATCACTATACTTAGTAACATGATGCTTTATATTTTCAGTTGCAATATTGTTGCATACTATACCTATGACTTTTTCATTCTTTGTTACAGGTAAATTTTTTGAAAACATAATAACTTTACCTGTGATGTCAAGAAATATATCTGTATCCCAACCATTTTCATATAATCCCGAATCATCAATATCATTAAGCTGCTCAATTGATTGATGAATAATATTAAATAAAGCATCTTCATCCTCTATCCAATCTTCTGCTTTTGCAAAAGGATATATAGCAAGATAAGAATTATCAGAGTAATATACACTCCAAATATCAAAATAGCTATTTTCTTTTAAATGCTTTTGATATCTAAAAACCTGTGAAATATTTTCTATTTCATTTATTAGCTCTTTTGACTTTTCTTTTATGTCTCCTTCTACAATAATATTTCCATAATCGTGTTCTATGCTTTGATCATAATAATCCAATGAAGATACTTTTAAATCAGTATCATATTTTATTTTGCCTATAATCGAAGCTTCATTGTTAGATTGGTTTTCATGTAATATATAATCCTCAATCCAGCTGCGCTGTAAATATACACTATTAAACATCAAAGTCATACCTTTATCTATCATATTTTTTTGAATGTTTATATGTTTAGAAATGCTGTTTAATCTTTCCTTTTCTTCTTGATTGTATCTGTCTATTAAAGTGAAATTTACAACTAGCATTATCCCAATACTCAATAAAATTATTATTCTTATGTATAAGCTATATAAATTAAAGGCCTTTTTATTTTTCATGAATTCACATCCCTGTTTATTTTACTTGTTATATCATTTATTTTAAAATTTATAACACAATAAAAACAAAATACTGCATATTTTTACACTATTATAAATATTCAATTAAAAAATATTTTTTCCTTCATATTTATTTTAAATTTAGAATTTAAAAAATAGTAAGAGGGTCGGGCATGACAAAATGACACAAAATGTCATTTTACCATGCCTGACCCTCTTTCCCTCCTATACCAGACCCTCTTTTCTTAGAGTTTAACACTTACAATGTTATTTTGTTTTTGTTTTGTATTATATTTAAACTTACCTATATTAATCGCTGATATATGACCAGAATCTAATCCGATAGCTCCATCTAATTTCAAATTTTTAGCACTCACTACAGTCCTAAATCTTCTACAATATGGTTTTCTAAAATAGAATACTTTGTATATTCCATCCTCAAATCGATATCCTATACTACTATGATTGGTAAAACGGAAAACGTCAGTATGGTTGTATTTTTTATCATTAACTTCAAACTTCTTAAACCCTTGTTTAGCTCCATATTTTTTAAATTCTTTTTCAGTTTTACCCATTAAGGTTATACCAGATATTGCCCAAATTACAGGTTTACTTAGCTTTTCAGCATCCATAACTTCTTCAATACCTATAGTGCCATCCTTATAATAGCATAAAACACCATCAGGACAACCAATCCATGCATGAGAGGAATATCGACTTATGATTTTACCATCATTGATTAATATTCCGTTAGAATTACCTTTCCAACTGAATGTACCACTACCACCAGTGTAATATCTTAATGGTTTATTAATTTCTAAAATATTAATTCTATCAGGAGTACATTCAATAATTTGTGTAGTACCTATTTTGTATGATTTGGTATAAGAGTTTTTATTGTCGTTAATAGTAGATGAAGGTATTAGTTTATTGATAACCGCCCAAGTATTTTTACCGACCTTACCATCAACTTTGAGCCCATTATCACGTTGTAACTGTTTTACAGCCTTACGAGTTCTTCGACCAAATATACCATCTACACCATTTGGATCATAACCTAACATAACAAGCTTCTCCTGCAACTCTCTTACTTCTTGACCTCGACTTCCACGTTTCAATAGCAAAATATCACCTACTTTCGTTTGAAATAGTTAAATTGAAATTCAATTAATGCAATTATAAATGGTTTTCTTTTTTATGATTTTGGTTCAGGTTTCTTGATTTCAACATATAGAATTTAGAATGTTTAATATCCTATCTTTCAATTTGTTCTTAAATGCGTTGCAT
>DAOUQG010000049.1 GCA_030625765.1 Thermohalobacteraceae bacterium
CAAATCTTCTTTTGATTTGATGTTGGTCACTTAGTATCTTCATTAGAGAACAGAAATCTCTGATTTCTTGTGAATCACTTAGTTTCTTTATCCAGAAGTGCTGTATATCTGAACAGTGAGGATAATAATCCAAATTCTAAGTACCACTTATTCTAGAAATTTTTCTTTCAGATTATTATTACTGATACACTTTTTCAATATTTGTTGTCGTAATTTCCTGGGAAATGAAATATTAATGTTTAAAATGTCTCATTCCTGTAAATACCATTGCTATTCCGAGTTTATTAGCCATATTTATTGATTCTTCATCTCTTATAGACCCACCTGGCTGAATGATAGCAGTTACACCAACTTTAGCTGCAGCTTCTACACAATCACTGAATGGGAAAAATGCATCTGATGCCATAACACTTCCTTTTGCCTTGTCACCAGCTTGCTTAATAGCATTTTCAAGTGCCCATATTCTACTAACCTGTCCTGGTCCAATAGCAACAGTTCCACTATCTTTCGCTAACACTATTCCGTTTGATTTTGTATTCTTAACTGCCTTCCAAGCAAATAATAAGTCCTTCATTTCTTCTTCTGTAGGTTTTCTATCAGTTACGACTTTAAGTCCATCCTTTATAAGCATATTATCTCTTTCTTGAACTAAGATCCCACCTAATACCTTCTTAATATCATAAGCTTTATAATCATTCTTTGTTATATTTGATAGTTTTAATAATCGTATATTTTTTTTCGATTTTAGTATTTTAAGTGCCTCTTCTGAATATGAAGGTGCAACAACAACTTCAATAAAAATATTGTTAATTAAATTTGCAGTACTCTCATCGATTTCGCCATTTGTTGCTATAATACCGCCAAAAATTGATACTTTATCACATTCATATGCTTTTTTAAATGCCTCTTCTATATTTTTACCACTACCTATTCCACATGGATTTGCATGTTTTACAGCCACAACTGTCAGTTCTTCAAATTCCTTTAATATTTCAAGTGCTCCATTCGTATCATTAATGTTATTAAATGATAATTCTTTACCATGTAATTGAACAGCCTCTGACAATGTCCCTTCTGTACCTTGTATGCTTGTATAATAAGCAGCTTTTTGATGTGGATTTTCACCATATCTTAGTTCTTGCTTCTTTTCAAATGTAAATGATATCTTATCTTGCATCTCAGCATTAGTCTTCTTATTAAAATAATTAGAAATAAGAGTATCATAGTTACTAGTATGCTGAAATACCTTAGCTGCTAAATATTCCTTTGTATTTAATTGTACTTCGCCATATTTCTCTAGTTCTTCAATAATCTTATCATAATCTGTGGGATCTACTGCAACAGTTACAAATTTATAATTTTTCGCAGCCGCTCTTAACATTGATGGTCCACCAATATCAATATTTTCGATTATTTCTTCATGAGTCACTCCATCTCTAAGAATAGTTTCTTTAAATGGATAGAGATTGTTTACAACTATATCAATTGGTGTTATATCTAATTCTTCTAATTTTGCAACATGTTCATTATTATCACGAAGATATAATAGTCCACCATGGATTTTAGGATGCAATGTTTTTACTCTACCATCAAAGCACTCAGGAAATTCTGTAATGTCTGACACATCAATAACATCTATGCCTGCTTCCTTTAACTTTCTTGAAGTTCCACCAGTTGAAATTATCTCCCAGCCTAAATCAACTAGTTTCTGTGTAAACTCTACTATCCCTGTTTTATCAAAAACACTAATTAATGCTCTCTTCATTTTCTAACCTCCCAAAGAAATTTAAAAATTATATATTTGAGTTTTCGCAATTTTACATTTCAATCTTTCAATTTTCAATTTCTTACATGTACTTTTCTACCTTTAATCTCTAGTTTATCATCACAGTATAGCTGTACAGCTTTAGGCAAAATTTTGTGTTCAATTTCAAGAACTTTTTTCTGTAGAGTATCAACTGTTTCATTATCATCTACTATAACCGCTTCTTGTAATATTATAGAACCTGTATCTGCCCCTTCATCAACGAAGTGAACTGTAGCTCCTGTGATTTTTACTCCATATTCTAAAACCTTTTCGTGAACCTTACGTCCATAGTAGCCCATACCACAAAAACTTGGAATTAAAGATGGGTGTATATTGATTATTCTACTTTGATATTTTTTTACAAATTCTTCACTCAATATTTTTAAATATCCTGCTAGAATAACTAAATCAACATTCTTTTCTTCTAATATCTTAATTATTTCTCTATTAAAATCATTATTATTTTCAAATTTACGTTTGTCTACATAGATAGCATCTATTCCATGATTTTTTGCTCGTACTAATCCATAGGCATCCTTTTTATTTGATATAACGACTTGTATTTTCCCATTTATTACACCTGCATTAATGTCATCTATTACTGCTTGAAGATTAGAACCTCCTCCAGATATTAGAACTCCAATGTTTACTGATGACATATCTCTATTCCACCTTCACCTTTTTTAACTTCTCCTATTACATATGCTTTTTCGCCTTTAGCCTCTAAAAAGCTTATCATTTCACCAGCTTCACTTTCCTTAACTGCCATTACTATACCAATTCCCATATTAAATGTAGAATACATTTCGTCAATATCAATATTTCCTAAGCTCTTTATAACTTCAAAAATAGTAGGTGTATTGATTTTCTTTGAATTTACAATTGCCTTTAATCCTGCTGGTAGCATCCTTGGGATATTCTCATAAAATCCTCCACCAGTAATGTGACTAATTCCTCTTATATCAAATTTTTGAGTTAATTCATATAAAGGATTGGTATATATTCTTGTTGGTTTTATAAGCTCTTCACCTAGAGTGCATCCTAGTTCTTCAATATAAGTGTCGACTGTAAATCCTTTTATTTCAAAAAACAATTTTCTAACAAGAGAAAATCCATTACTATGAACTCCACTAGAAGGAAGTCCAATAAGGATGTTACCTTCATCAACTTTAGAACCATCAATAATTTTATCTTTATCTACTATTCCAACTGTAAATCCTGCTAAATCATATTCTCCTTCACTATAAATGCTAGGCATTTCTGCAGTTTCTCCACCTATGAGAGCACATCCCGCCTGTACACATCCATTTGCTATCCCTTCAACTATCATAGCAGCTTTTTCTGGTTTTAGTTTTCCTGTTGCTATATAGTCTAGAAAAAATAATGGTTTTGCACCTTGACATAGGATATCATTAACGCACATTGCTACACAATCTTGACCAACTGTATTATGCTTATCCATCATAAAAGCAATCTTAATTTTTGTTCCTACTCCATCTGTTCCTGAAACCAAAACAGGCTGTTTATATTCATCTTTATTTAAGGCAAATAATCCTCCAAATCCGCCTACATCTGATACAACACCTTCAGTAAATGTTCTTTTTATATGACTTTTCATTAATTTAACCGCTTCGTATCCAGCCTCTACATCAACTCCTGCGGATTTATAAGTTAGTTTTTGATCATTCATTGAAATCCTCCTTTTGAACGTGCTCAAGGCACGAAACGCAATAAAATTTCAGACACCTGTTATTCATTATCTCTAGGAACCTCCATTGGATAATCTCCATTAAAGCAAGCCATACAAAATCCTTCATTTTTACTTGTTGACTTAACTAGTCCTTCTTCAGTTAAATATCCTAAGCTATCTGCATTTATCATATTACATATTTCATCAACAGTCTTATTTCCACCTACTAAATGCTTTCTGTTTGGAGTGTCAATTCCAAAGTAACAAGGATACTTAACTGGAGGTGAACTTACTCTTAAATGAACTTCCTTTGCACCTGCCTTTTTAAGCATATTAACTATTCTTTTACTTGTAGTACCACGTACAATTGAATCATCCACAAGCACAACTCTTTTCCCATCTACATTTTCTTTTAGTACGTTGAGCTTCAATCTAACACCTTGTTCTCTAAGCTCTTGACTAGGTTGTATAAATGTTCTTCCAACATATCTATTTTTAATCAATCCAATGCTATAAGGAATTCCAGACTCCTCTGCATATCCAATGGCAGCCGATGTTCCAGAATCCGGAACAGAAATTACTATATCTGCTTCAACTGGATATTCTCTAGCAAGTATTCTGCCAGCCTCTTTTCTAGCAAGATAAACATGAATATCATCTATTTTACTATCTGGTCTAGCAAAATATATTACTTCAAATATACATAATTTCCTCTTGCACCATTTATCATTAGATATACTTTTCACACCATTTTTATCTATGATAACTATTTCTCCTGGCTCTATATCTCTAATTAATTCAGCTCCAACTGTATCAAGAGCACAGCTTTCTGAAGCTAAAACATATCCATCATTTAATTTCCCCAAGCATAAAGGTCTTATACCATGATTATCTCTAACCCCAATAAGCTTATCTCCTGTATTTATAACTAATGCATATGAACCTTTTAATACCTCCATTACTCTTTTTACAGCCTTCTCAATACCATCTTTGTGGTATCTTGCCAAAAGATTAGCAACTACTTCACTATCGTTAGATGTTTGAAATACAACGCCTTCATCCTCTAGTATTTCACGCAAGCTAGCAGCATTTACTAAATTACCATTATGAGCTAATGCAATACTGCCCTTCTTATATCTAACAACTAAAGGCTGTGCATTTGCAGCAAGACTTTCACCTGTTGTTGAGTACCTTACATGTCCAATCCCAATATTTCCTTCAAGCTCATCTATTTTTTTCCTACTAAAAACCTCTGATACTAAACCCATATCTTTATGATAATTTATTATTCCATCCTTATTTACTGCAATACCAGCGCTTTCTTGTCCTCTATGCTGAAGTGCATATAATCCGTAGTAAATAGATTTAGAAACATTATTTCCTTCAGGCATAAAAATTCCTATAACTCCACATTCTTCGTTTAGCTTGTCATCTGTTATAAAGCTGTTTGGCATAATAACAATCATTCCTTTCACTGTGTGTGCTCAATACACAAAACTGTTTAATTCAGATTACCTTCTAACAACAATTCATATTATATAAAATAAAAAGTGACACGTACATCACCTTTGAATAGGATATGATGTACGCTAAAAAATAATCTCTTAATAAAGTTGCTACTATTGTAATCTTCCAAATATTTCGTTATATGCTTCTTCAACATCACCTAAATCTCTTCTAAATCTATCTTTATCTAGTTTCTTGTTTGTTTCAGCATCCCAGAATCTACATGTGTCAGGAGAAATTTCGTCAGCAAGGATAACTTCTCCCTCATGAGTTCCAAACTCAAGTTTAAAGTCGACTAATCTAATATTTCTTTCTTTAAAGAACTCAACAAGTATTTCATTTATCTTTAATGCATATTTTTTAATCAAATCTACTTGTTCAGGAGTAGCAATCTCAATTGCCCTAATATGATATTCATTTATCATTGGATCTCCTAAATCATCGTCCTTATAGCAGAATTCTAAGACTGTACTCTTCATTTCAGTACCTTCTTCTAATCCAAGCCTCTTTGCTAATGAACCAGCTGCTACATTTCTTACGATAACTTCTAGTGGCAATATTTCAACTGACTTAACAAGCATCTCTCTATCACTTATAAGCTCTTCAAAATGTGTAGGTATACCTTTTTCCTCAAGCATCTTGAAAAGTAAAGCAGACATCTTATTGTTGACTACTCCTTTCCCAACAATTGTACCCTTCTTTTCACCATTAAAAGCTGTTGCATCATCTTTATATTCCACAATATATCTTTTACTGTCTTCGATTACAAACACCTTTTTAGCTTTTCCTTCATATAGCATTTCAAGTTTTTTCATAGTTATATACCTCCGTTACATTTAAATTTTTTTAGCATCTATTTCAATTATTTTTTTCTGGATAACAAACATGTTTTCGCATGCTCAATCACAAAAAGTTATGAAAACACAACATATTTGAATTTTAATAATTACGCGATAAGTAGACAACCAAAATCTTTGATTTTGTGTTGGTCACTTAGTATCTTTTTTAGTCGTGAATCATATACAGCATTTCTTTCCTTAATTTACAATCATAGAAGTGCTGTATATCTGAACAGCGAGGATAATTATTAAAATTCCTAGTACCACTTCTTTCAGATTAAATCTTAGACTGAATAAGATTATCCTTTTCTTCAACCTGCTTAACCATATTCTCTCTATATACAACTAGTTTTTTCTTCAATTCTTCGTATTTAAGCGAAAGGATTTGTATAGCTAAAAGCCCTGCATTTTCCGCTCCATTAATTGCAACTGTTGCAACTGGAATTCCTTTTGGCATTTGTACTATAGATAATAGTGAATCCAACCCATCAAGTGTAGATGATTTAATTGGAAGACCTATTACTGGTAAAGTAGTTACTGCTGCTAATACTCCACCAAGATGTGCGGCCTTGCCTGCAGCAGCTATTATTACTTCAATACCATTTTTCTCTGCATTCTCTCCAAAAGAAACTGCAATATCAGGAGTTCTATGAGCTGATATAACTCTTACTTCTGTTTCTACTCCAAATTCCTTAAGAATCTTTAAGCCTTTTTCCACTACTGGAAAATCAGAATCACTTCCCATAACAATTGCAACTTTCATTTTCATACCTCCATATAATTATTTTTGTTTGACTTCTTTCAGATTACTATCTATAATAAGCAATTCCTGCTTCAAATAGTTTTTGATCCTTTTCACCATGAATGTTTTTATACACATTTGTTCCAATTCTTTCTGAGTGACCCATCTTACCAAGAATTCTACCATCTGGACTAGTAATACCTTCAATACAGTTAATAGAACCATTTGGATTGAATTCTCCATCATAACTAGGATTACCATCAAAATCTACATATTGTGTTGCTATTTGTCCATTCTCTATCATCCTTTTTATTTCAGTTTCATTTGAGGCAAATCTTCCTTCTCCATGAGATAAAGCTATACTATGAACGTCACCAACTTTAATGTTGTTAAACCATGGTGATAAATTAGACACAGTCTTAGTATAAGCAATACGTGAAATATGCCTACCTATTTTGTTAAAAGTTAGAGTAGGAGAATTTTCATTCATTTCAATAATTTTTCCATATGGTACTAACCCTAGCTTTACTAATGCCTGGAATCCATTACATATTCCTAACATCAAACCATCTCTATTTTTTAATAAATTCATTACTGCTTCCTTTATAAATGGATTTCTAAATATTGTTGCAATGAATTTACCAGAACCATCAGGTTCATCACCTGCACTAAATCCCCCAGGAATAGCAATGATTTGAGTATTATTTATTTCTCTTGTCATCATCTTTATAGACTCTTCAATATCTGATGAGCTTAAATTTTTGAATACAACAGTATTCACTACTCCGCCTGCTTTTTCAAATGCCTTTGCAGTATCATATTCACAGTTTGTACCTGGGAAAACTGGTATTAATACTCTAGGTTTAGCGATCTTGGTTGTTGATTTTATCTTATTCCCTTTATCATAACAAACTATTAATGACTCTCCTTTCATACCTTCTTTTATTGGGAATATGTCATTCAAAGGTTCCTTCCAAGCTCTTATAGCTTCCTCAATATCTATTTGAGTATCGTTTACATCTATATACCTATTATCATTTGTATGTCCTAATATCTTATATTCTATCCCTTCAAATAGTGTCTCCAAATCTTCATTTTCACCAATTTCTAATATAAATGAACCATAGCACAAAGCAAATAACTCAGTTGTATCAATTCCACTATCAAATGCCATTCCAATTTTATTTCCAAAGCTCATCTTACTAACTGCACCCGCGATTCCACCAATCCCTATCGTATGCGCAGACAAAATCTTTCCATCTACAATTAACTCATGAATTCTTGTGAAATTGCTATTTAATACATCAAATTCAGGTAATTCATTATCCTTTCTTAAAGCCTTAATCAATACTACAGTGCTATCTTTTTTCTTGAACTCATGCGATATAACATTTCTTGTATCTGCTACATCTACTGCAAAGCTTACTAGAGTAGGTGGTACATTAATATCATTAAATGTACCTGACATACTGTCCTTTCCTCCAATAGCAGGGATTCCTAAATTTTTCTGTGCATAATATGCACCCAAAAGAGCACTGAAAGGTTTACCCCATTTATCTTCATTTTTCCCTAATTTCTCAAAATATTCCTGTAGTGTGAGTCTAACTTTTTTATGATTTCCACCTAGTGCTACGATTTTTGCAACTGATTCTATAACTGCATACATAGCTCCATGAAAAGGACTCCATTTTGAAAGCTTTGGATTAAACCCATATGTCATAATAGTACAAGTGTTAGTGTCGCCTTTTAACATCGAGATTTTTGCTACCATACCTTGTGATGGTGTAAGTTGATATTTACCTCCAAAAGGCATTAGTACTGTTCCTGCTCCTATAGTACTATCAAACCTTTCAACTAAACCTTTCTGACAAGCAACATTTAAATCCTTCAAATTTTCAATCCATGCAGTTTCTAAATTGTCAGGATTATTTTCTACCACTTTAGGTACTACATTAAAATAACTATCATGTTTTGTAGGTTCTTCTACGGATACATTTACACGTTGTTTAACTCCATTTGTATTTAGAAACTCTCTGTTAATATCAAGGATAGCCTTTCCTCGCCATTTCATCTTTAGTCTATTATCAGAAGTAACTTTTGCAACTACAGTTGCCTCTAAGTTTTCTTCACTTGCACATTTTCTAACAATTTCAAGATTTTCTTCATCTATTACTACTGCCATTCTTTCTTGTGATTCTGAAATTGCTAGCTCTGTTCCATCAAGTCCTTCATATTTCTTTGGAACCTTGTCTAATTCTATTTCCAAGCTATCTGCAAGCTCTCCTATTGCTACAGAAACCCCACCTGCTCCGAAATCATTACATCTTTTAACTATCTTACTAAACTCAGGGTTCCTAAATAATCTTTGAAGCTTTCTTTCTTCAGGTGGATTTCCTTTTTGCACCTCAGCTCCACATGTTAATATTGATTCTTCAGTATGCTCCTTAGATGAACCAGTAGCTCCACCACAACCATCTCGTCCAGTTCTTCCTCCTATAAGGATTATTATATCTCCTTCTTCTGGCTGCTTTCTTACAACATTTTCACTTGGTGCAGCTGCTATCACTGCTCCGATTTCCATTCTCTTTGCGATATAGCCTTCATCGTATACTTCTGCAACTTGTCCAGTGGCCAATCCAATTTGGTTTCCATAAGAACTATAGCCATGTGCTGCTTCTGTAGTTATTTTTCTTTGAGGTAATTTGCCAGGCATCGTATCTTCAATCTTTACTCTTGGGTCACCACTTCCTGTAACACGCATAGCCTGATATACATAAGACCTACCAGAAAGTGGATCTCTGATTGCACCACCTAGACATGTAGCTGCACCGCCAAATGGTTCAATCTCTGTAGGATGGTTATGAGTTTCGTTCTTAAACATCACAAGCCAATCCTCATCTTTACCGTTAACATCAACCTTGACTTTAATACTACATGCATTGATTTCTTCTGATACATCCAAATCCTCTAATAATCCTTTTTTTCTAAGCTCCTTCATGCCTATTACTGCTATATCCATTAAACAAATGTCCCTATCTTGATTTCCGTACACATAGTTTCTTGAATCTAAGTATTCGTTATATACTTCTTTAATTGCTTTACTATATAAGCCATCAATAAATCTAACATCTTCTATTTTTGTATGGAACGTAGTATGTCTACAATGATCAGACCAATAAGTATCTATTACCTTTAGCTCAGTGATAGATGGATCTCTTTTTTCTGTGTTTTTAAAATATTCTTGACAGAATTTGATATCATCAATGCTCATAGCAAAGCCCATAGTTTCTCTAAAACTTATAAGTTCATCTTCACTTTTATTTATGAAACCATCTAAAATAGATATATCTGCTGGAACTTCAAATTGAATTTCAAGTGAGTCTGGCTTTTCCAAAGATGCTTCTCTTGAGTCAACAGGATTTATAAAATATTTTTTCACATCACTAAACTCATTATCATTAATACTACCTTCTAAAACAATTAGCTTTGCTGTTTGAACTAAAGGTTTCTCTTGCTGAGTAAGTATTTGAACACATTGTGCTGCTGAATCTGCTCTCTGATCATACTGTCCTGGAAGATATTCTACTGCAAATACTCTAGCGTTTTTATCAGCTAAAAACTTTTCTTCATATACAACATCAACATTAGGTTCAGAAAATATAGTTGCTATAGATTGATTGTATTCTTCATCAGAAATACCTGAAATATCATAACGATTTATTACTCTTACTTTTTTTAACCCTTTAATATTTAAGTTCTCTTTCAAATCAATTAATAAATGCTCTGATTCTACATCAAATCCTTCTTTCTTTTCAACAAAGATTCTTTTAACACCTCTGTTCAATGTAACCACCGCCCTTGTTATATTTAATAGAAAATTAAAGCCTGAATACATATACTTGTTCTATCTCAGACTTGTAAACAAAGCAATAAAAAACTAGCAATAAAATCAGCTGGAGCTTGAATATAACTCTTTTTGCTACAAACAAGGTTTATATATTTTATATTAGACTTAATAATATTTATAATATTAAATCCTGTTCTATCAACTTTATTCCTAATCTTATTTTTAAAACTTAATAATTATTGCTCTTATTATAATGCTCTAAATGTAAAAAAATACTAGGTTTTTTATAAATTTATTTAACTTAAAACATATATGTATTTTTATACATTTTGGTATGAAATGTTTTAAAATTAAATATTAAAAAACCCGGATAGAGTAGTTCACTAAAGTGAAACCTACCCTCCCGGGCTTTTATCCCCTAGGTGTAATACTACAATAAGAGAAATATCCTATTATTGCAATATCTACATCGCTTGGTCCAGACAAGGTGTTTATCCTTCGGAACCCTAGATGCACTTTCACCCATAGTCAAGTAATTTACGGTTACTTGGTAGAAACTTCTCAGCCATATTCTGAAATTTATATGGGTCATATATTAACTTTTTTAGAAGGTTAGTTCTTACAATTCCATATTAACAATATCTATTTATAATGTCAATAAAAATCGAATTATAAATGTTAAATATTTATTAAAATTTGATAATATTCGAATATTAAAGGTTAGTTTTTATGTTAATGTTCGTATTTTTGAGATTAATTTACAATATTTTCAAATATTTATCTAATAAAAAAACAGCCTTATGAAAGTCAGCTGTAAGACAAACAAATAATATTAATTTCATATTATAATATTCACTTTAAAAATACACATGTCGATAAATTGTATATAGTGTCACTAATAGCAGATACTTCTGTTAGACTAATTAATACCCTACTAATACTTGGAGATATTAAGTTAATTGTCTCCTTTCTAATAAGTGTAAAATAATAATCTTTTTACTTGGCTTTCTTCAACTCTTCTCTAAGCCTAATAATATTATTATCATTTCTAAAAGTCTTACTATTAAGTGTATTAATATCTTCTTGGATACCATCTAGTTTATCATTAATCACTTCTCTACTATCATACAAACCTTTGATTTTATCTATAACTTCACCTTCGATCTTAGCGCTAAGTTTATTAACATCCTTACTCAAACCACTTATCTCATTTTCAACTTTGTCAAGGCGACCATCCATTTTATCAAAACGTCCATTAAACTCTTGATACATTTTCTCAAGTAAATTTAGCACTTTTTCATCCATGATATCACTCCTTACCTCAAATTATATCACAATGATCATCCTAATCACAATATATATTACATAATTTGTAATTAAGTTATGCTACTTAATGCATCCTCAATCTTATCCATTCCTAACTAAATATTTTCTAAAAAATTGGAATGAGTATAGTCCTTGTGGTTCTTCATTATTTACATTTTCACAACCATTTGTTATTTTTTCTTAATCAGTTCCATCTTCATTAGTATCAAAGCATGCAGCGCAACTATTAATGTCTTTGAATCTACAACTAGTTACACATCTTTATTATTTTCACTAAAATCAATATTAGTATGTAATTTATCATCATACTTATCGACATACATTTTTCCATCTTGGTCTATTGTTACGTACATTACTTCTTCAATCCTTTTTACCCCATAAGCTTTGAGTCTGTTAATTAAATCTTTTCCAGTTAATTTTCTTTTTCTTAAATTTTCATATATAATCTGTCCTCCGATAACTATTTCTGTAGGAATAGTTTCAATCTTCGATGTTATATTTAAATCTCCCAATGTTACGGTTTTTTTATCATTTTTCTTAAATACACTTAGCTGCCCATTTGATTCTAATATTCCATAATCAATATCTTCTGGAGATAAACAATTATTCTGCCTCAAAAGCACATTAAACTCATCAATATTATATCTAGCACGCTTCAAGTTGTTTTCAAGTATTTTACCATTCTGTACAACTAATATAGGCTCGCCTTCTATTACTTTTCTAAAGCTTCTGCTTTTTAGTACAGTAATAGAAACTAACCCTGTAAGTATCCCAAATAAAATAAGCCCAATAAAATGCTGCATAGTTCTGTTATCAAGGTCAGTTGCTAATGTTCCCGCTATTGAACCAAATGTTATACCGTTTATATATTCATGAAAAGTTAACTGAGAAATCTGCTGTCTTCCTAAAAGCCTAGCAATAAACAATATAGTAAAGAAAGCTAAAAATGTTTGAATTATAACCTCTAAATATAATTTCACTTTGAATCAACTCCTATAAAGATTTTTATATTATTTTGTTACTTTTTGAGAATACTATACCTTAATAAAATGAAAATATATTAAGGAAGTGAATTAAATTGAGTTTACTTTATGAAGCTATTTTTACTATTGTGTTTATAATAGTTGGATTTATTATTCTATATGTGTTGACTAAAAAAGAAATAATATAACCAAAAACCTCTGTTAATAGAGGTTTTTTAGTAATTTTATATACATGTAAAAAGCAAAGATAATTTTTTATTGTGGTTGGTTATATTGAGGTTCTTCGTTTTTAACAAAATCAACTCTGCCTTGAATCTGTTGTACAGTGTTTTCCATTGTTGTAGCTAGTTGATTAAACATTGTTTTAGCTTCTTGATTATCTGTATCCATAGCAAAGGTTTTCATGTCTGCCGCTAGTCCTTTTGTACTTGCTAAAGCTTGTTCAAGTTTGTTTATTACAGTCATATAAATTGTACCTCCATTTTAAATTATATTTGTTCCAAGTATAGTATGCGCAAACTCAATAAAATAATAACATATTATTTGTAATTTCAATTAATTTATATGTTTACTAACTTGTTCTAATTACATAAATAAAATCCAATATAATGAGTTATAAGATATTTGATAAATAAAATATACTATAAAAAGTAAATAATATAGTAATAAATAATATTCATTAAAAAGAAAGGTTTATTTATGATAAAAAACAACACTTCAAAATTATTAACTATTTTCTTTTCAATAATAATAATTTTAACTGTAATTGGATTTGTAATGAAAAAGGAATATCATTTTATTTATAATTCAATAGCTATATATCTTAGCTATTTACTTTTTATATATCTTGAAAACAAGAAGAAATTTAATGTAAAACATTACATAAAGGCATTTGTTATTATAACAGCAATATTACATAATTCATTTGGGCAATATTTTAACCTTTACATGATTTCAAATTGGTTTGATAAAGCTTTACATGTATTTGGAACTTTTTCATTTTCACTTTTCTGTTATTCAATCATGGATTCAACTGCTAGTTTTTTTTCAAAATCTAAAATATTTATTTTTATTCTTATTACATCTATTGGAATTACTATTGGAGTTTTTCTTGAAAATTTAGAATTTATTTTAGATAATATTTTTAAAACTAAAAATCAACACGGTCTAGTAGATACTAATTTAGATTTGATATTTAATATATTTGGGGCAGCTTTAGCAGGCATTTTGGTTGCATTTAGTAAAATACCTTTTACTAATAAGTAAGCTAATAATATTCATTCTTTACTTTTTTGGAAGCAGGATAGTAGGGAAAAGGAATAGATCTAAAACTCCTTCGTTTTAGAAATGTAAATTACTTACAAAAATTTCTACTGTAAAAAGGCAAAGATAAAGAAGTATTTAAAAATTATATTTGTAAGTTTAATATCATATGGAAAAAATATGCAAATTAATTTTTGTAAGTAATTGCAATAATAAATTTAAAAGTAATTCATAAAAAGAGGTGATAGCAATGACTGTTAGTGCCAAAGTAAAACAGACACTAGCTAATTTAAAAAGTACCCAAAGCACTTTGAGACTTTATTCAATACAAACTATAGATGAAAACACAAAATCTACTTATGAAGAAGCATTGGCAGTAACAAATGAAGTGATTAAGAATTTAGAAGAAAGATTGAAAATATTAGAATTTGAAGAACCACAATATAAAGGTTACTAAGTGAGGGAATGAAATGAAAAATTGGATTGAAATACTTATAAGGTCAATAGGGTTATTTTTTATAACTTTTGCTTTCATTAGA
>DAOUQG010000219.1 GCA_030625765.1 Thermohalobacteraceae bacterium
TAAATCTATCATAATTTATCATTTCAATATTCACTATAAATTTTCATCCTCATATATAACGTCCGCATTATTTGCATTCTCATCCTCTTGATCAGTATCATCTATACTACTATCTTCTGTTTTTTTAAGGATTATTTTCATAGTTTTAGGTGATATGTCTATTATTTCAATTTCATCATCGCCAATTATGTTTACAGCAAGATCATGTTTTCCTTCTTCCAAGTCTTTCAGATCTATATATGGAGTTATATTTACTTTGTTCGTTTCATTTACTAGACTCTCTATACCCTTGATAGTTATAGAGAAGCTGTTTGTTGATTGAAGGTTGTCTATTTCTAACCCTTCTTTTATATTAATAAATGTTATATCGTCAACAGTGTAGTCAAGAGTCTTTTCAATCAAAGGTTCTGATATGATTTTTATTACAGGCTTAATATCATTGTTTTTCAATAATATTCCTTCAGGAATAATCAACTCAGCTTCTTTGCTAAAATCCGAAGTCATATAATCAATATTTATTGGTTTTGTTTGAATAATATTTATCGGATTAATTACATCTTTATAACCCATTATTTGAATATTTTTAGGTATAACTTCAATTTTTGTTATTTCAAAGCCCTGTAAAGGCGTTCCTTCTATTTGTGGTTCTATAGCAACATTTTTAACCTTGTACACAGGTATGATTACCTCTACAATCTCTGGTTCTTTTTGAACTGATAGCACTTCTCTGTCATTGTTATTATCTTTTGCAATATATGGAACGTTTACAACTATATCTTCTTTTTTCCCATCAATAGTTACTGTTGCAATTGCATCAGTAACGGAATTAACCCAGCTTCTCGCTCCCTTTATATACACGGAATTAGGATTAATCTTAGGTGTACCAATACTATATCCATCTGCAACCTTTCCACTAGTTTCAATTTTTACTTGCTTTTCTTCAGAAATTATACTATCAATCTTAAAAACTGCTTCCTTAGGATAATAGCTTTCAACTTGAACCTTTTCAAGTGAATCTACATAAATAGACATCCTTTTTTCGCCTTCTGTCGAGCCTCTCATATCTACAAATGCTTCAATATCCTTTTCTGACAGCTTCAGAACATCATTTCTCAATCCAACAACAGTTACATCAATAGTGATTTCGCTTGTATCTATAGGATCCATGATAATTAGACCAGATTGTTCAATTGCTTCAGAATTTTTCAGTGTAACCTTAACATTTGTGAATTCTTTTGTAATTCTTGGGTTTATTTCACTCATTACATAAAACCACATTATAGTAGCAATAAAAACTGCTAATATTTTAATTGTGATATTTCTTTTCTTACCTTTCGCCATTTTTCTGCCTCCACTTAAATATTAAACTCTGCTTTTGTTTATTCGGCATATAAATATCATTCAAAATTTTTCTTAAAGTTTTAATATCTAAATATCTTGATAAAGTACCACTATTCGCCACTGAAATTGCTCCTGTTTCTTCTGAAACTACTACTGCAACAGCATCAGATTTTTCTGATATCCCAAGAGCTGCTCTATGTCTTGTTCCTAAATCCTTACTTAAATTCATGTTATCAGTTAAAGGAAGAAAACAACCCGCAGCTTTTACTGTATTGTCTTTAATAATAACTGCTCCATCATGCAAAGGAGTATTAGGAATAAAAATGTTTATTAAAAGTCCACTAGAAATTAATCCATTTATCTTGCTTCCTGTTTCAACTACCTCATTCAATCCCGTATCCCTTTCAAAAACTATCAAAGCTCCTATTTTTTGTCTAGATAAAGAAGCAGCTGCCTCTACTATTTCCTCAATAAAATAACTTATTTCTTCGTTCTTGATTTCTATAAAGGATTTAGTAAAAAACCTACTTCTACCTAAATATTCCAACGCCCTCCTAAGCTCAGGCTGAAAAACTATAAGAAGTGCTATAACCCCAACAGTCATAGTTTTATCTAATATCCAAAAAACAGTATACAATTGAAGTAATTGACTCGCTTTTGTGATTATAAGCAAAACTATAATTCCCTTAATCAATTGCTCTGCTCTGGTCTCTCTTATAAGCATAAATAGCTTGTAAAAGGCAAATGCTACTATTATTATATCAATAACATCTCTAATTCTAATATTATAAATTAAATCTGTAAGATATTGCAAATTCTACACCCCTATACTATTCAAAGTAGCTAACTTTTACTCATATAATAATTATATACTAAAAATAGCTTGTTTTAAATACTTCTTTATATTTTATTGGCTCATTTTTTTCATTGTTTCATGATATGATTCTTCAATTTTTGACATTACTTCTTTACTTAATTCCACTAAATCCTCTTCTGATTTATTAATATATTCATTGGTTGGTAATATCTCATATTTTAGCTTTCCTGACTGTAAATATCTATTAACCCATGTAGGTACGTACTCAATATCTTTAATTATTGTCTCATTTTCCTGATAGTCCTTTTCTATCATAAATCTGATTATGACTCCATCCTCTGTATATTTCTTATTTCTGTTTGACAAGGTTTCTCTTCTTTGATTTGAAATAAAGTTTCCCATAGAGTAGACAATGAATTTTCTCTTTCCTTCATGCTCAATCAATTCAGATCTTTGTATAACATGGGGATGAGAACCTAATATTATATCTGCACCCCAATCAATCATTTTTTTTCCTAGGAGTTTTTGCTCCTCAGATGGTACAGTTTGATATTCATTTCCCCAATGAATACATACTAGAATAATATCAGCTTCTAATGCTTTTGCTTGTTCAATATCCATTTTCATCTTATGTTCATCAATAATATTCACCATGTAACTTAATTCTTCTTTAGTTAAGAGGCTTTTTAAGCCATTACAGCCATATGTATATGATAGTATTCCTATTTTAATACCATCTACATCCTTAATCATAACCTCTTTATTAGAATCCTTATATGTTCCTATATTCTCCATACCATATTCGTTGATATTGTCTATAGTATTGATTATTCCATTTTTTCCCTTATCCAAACAATGATTATTTGCTGTAGATAGTATGTCAAAGCCTACATCTCTTATAGCCATCAATGTTTCAACTGGGCTATTAAACCTTGGATAACCTGAGTAACGTCCCTGTACATCATCAACTACAGTTTCAAGATTAGCTATTGCTAAATCTGCTGAGCTTATATATTTTTCTATTTTCTGAAACATAGGATAAAAATCATATGTTTTCGTTTCATTGTCGAATGCGCTCTTTAACTGTGTAGTATGAAACATTATATCGCCTGTTACAGCAATAGTTATAGTTTTATTTGACACTTCAATGGCTTCTGGTATTTTCTCTAACTGCTCTGCCAAGAGCTCATTAGATTTCTTAATCAAAGTATACTTTTCAGATATCTTATCAGTTTGATTTCTTACATTATTCAGGCTTGTCCCATCATTGTGTAAAAAAAGATTAGCTGAAAATATAGCAGTAATAAATATAAATATCATTAAAAATAAAATTATCTTATTATTTTTCATATACCAAATCTCCTTGTTAAACATTTGTATTATTTTAGTCATTATATTTTAAACATTGATAAATATCAATATTATATTCAAAATATCTTTTATGTGTCTAATTATGATATTTCTATAATTGATGACGGAATCCTTTTATTTTTATCATTTATTACATCATTCATTTTCATCATTTAACCTATCAAATCTTATCTTAGACTCGTGTATATAATGATTTAATTTCTTTTGGTTTGACCACCATAAATACAAAACGTAGGGTATAAATAGTCCCGCTAAGGCTGGTATTTTAGCCATGAGTATAAAATCAAAAACTCCATGTAATATTACAGGCATATATAATGATTTCTTCAAAAAATATTTTTCTTCTTTTTTATTATTCGAAAATTTGGCCAAGGACAAATAATAGCCCATTGTTACAGCAAAAATAGCATGAGCTGGAACTGAAAGAACTCCTCTATATATTCCTACATAAGGGTTATAGCTAAACCTAAACACTACGTACATTATATTTTCAATTGTAGCAAATCCCAAAGCAGAAAATATTGAATATACAATCCCATCAAGCTTTTCATCAAAGTGTTTGTTGTTATATATAAACTTTAATACTACTAATCTTTTAAAATACTCCTCTGTAAAACCCGCAACTACAAACGCTACGTATGCGATTCCTAACAATCCTGGAAAAATATTTAACATGACAAAAATTTTTTCAAATGCAACTGTCGGTAAAACAACTAATGCACCAAAAACAAATGTTTTAAAAAGCAACGATGGCGGTTCTCTATCATATCTATCGCTTAGATACACTCCAAAAGCAATAGAGAAAGCTGGTGTAAGTGCTATAATAAAAAGTCGTGTAATCAAAATAATCATCCTTTCATAGTTATAAAGTGAAACTTATTTCATATGGAGTTTTTTCCTATATGAAATTGCCCTCTGTGTAAGTGACTTGCACAAAATCGAAGATTTTGGCAATCTACTTATGTTGAACCAATCCAGGAGCTATGCAATTGATGAAGAAACTAAGTGATTAACACCAAATCGAGATTTGGGTTTCCTACTTAAAATCATAGATTTGTGTAATCTGATGAAGCTACTAAGTGACCAACATCAAATCAAGATTTGAGTTGTCTACTTATACTTATCTCTACTCCCACTTGCAGTTGTGGGAGTATTAGAATTGTAAGCTATCGGATAAAATAATTCAAAGCATGTAATATGATTATACTACAGATTATTCAAACTAGG
>DAOUQG010000029.1 GCA_030625765.1 Thermohalobacteraceae bacterium
GTATCAAAGCAATATTTAATTAATGAAAATGAAAAGTCATTAAGAGAGGAACTTACAAAGGATTGTAGGTTAGGCTGTACAGGCTGCGGAATAAATAATAGTTTTACAGGTGGTGTATGCTAATGAAAAAAATAAGGGGAAAATTTCTAAAAGAAAAAGATTTAAAATATATTGGACATTTAGATTTAATGAGATTATTTGATAGAGCTTTTAGAAGAGCAAATATTCCGATTAAATATAGTGAAGGATTTAATCCACATTCAAAATTCTCTTTAGCTACAGCCTTACCATTGGGTGTAGAAAGTCAGGGAGAATACTTTGATTTAGAATTAGAAAAGGAAATTACTATAGAAGAATTCATTAATAATATGAATGATGTGTTGCCAGATTCAATTAGAGTACTTAAAGCAGTTTATACTGATGATAAAAAATCTATTATGTCTTTGATAAGATGGTCAACATATATTATTAAAATAGCATTATCTAAAACATTAGATGATAAAGATATTCATGAAGAGATAAATAACTTTTTATCTAGAGAAGACATTATTATTATTAAAGAAAAAGTGAAGAAAGGGAAGAAAACACAAAGAGAACTAAACATTAGAGAATATATTAAATCAATAGATATTTTTAATCATACTGATGATATTGTAGTACTCAAAACTACTTTGAAAACTGGAAGCACTGGCAATTTAAAACCAGAGGATTTAATCAGTGCTTTAGTAAAATATTCAGATATAGATATTGAAGAGGATAGTACAAGAATCCAAAGAATAGAACTATTTATTGAAGATGATAACAAAATTGTAGCACCAATATAACAGCATTATCAGTGAACTTTTGAAAATCGTAATAACATAACAAGCTAATTTTATTTTAGTTTTAGGGGAGATTTTATGAATGAGATAATTATTGATGTAGGGTTCAAGCAAGATAGAGTGGCACTTCTTGAGGACAATGATTTAGTAGAACTACATATTGAAAAGGAAGATGGAAGAAAGATTTTAGGTAATGTTTTTAAAGGTAGAGTAATCAACGTACTACCTGGAATGGAGGCCGCCTTCGTTGATATAGGACTTGAAAAGAATGCATTTTTATATGTTAAGGATGCTATACCTAAAAGTATCCTGCTTAATAAAGAAACTGATATAAAAGAGATATCCATTAAGGATGTAGTTAAGGTTGGTCAAGAGTTATTAGTGCAGGTAATCAAAGAGCCTTTCGGAACTAAGGGAGCTCGTATAAGTACGCACATTACACTACCAGGTAGACACTTAGTCTTAATGCCATATACAAATTATATAGGAGTTTCAAGAAGAATTTCAGATGAAGGCGAAAGAGATAGATTAAGAATCATCGCAGAAGATATTATGCCTGACAATATGGGAGTAATTTTAAGAACAGTAGCAGAAGGGAAGTCATCCGATGATTTGAAAGATGATATGAAATTTCTACTTAAGCTTTATAGTAAAATAGATAGAGAGAGAAATTTAGGATTTGCTCCTCGAACTGTATATGAAGATTTAGATTTGGTACATAGGACTGTTAGAGATTTTTTTACTAGTGATATTAATAGATTGGTTATTAATGATAGGAAAAAACATAAAAGTATTTTAGAATTAGTTGATCTAATTTCACCGCATCTAAAATCTAGAGTTGAATATTTTGATGACAGTCATGATATATTTGGTTATTTTGGTATTGAAGCAAAAATTAATAATGCATTAGATAGAAAAGTTTGGTTAAAAAGTGGTGGATATATAGTTATTGATGAAACAGAAGCTTTGACTTCAATAGACGTAAATACAGGAAAATATGTTGGGAAGAATAATTTAGAGGATACAGTCGTAAAGACGAATGTTGAAGCTGCTAGAGAAATTGCAAAACAGTTAAGGCTTAGGAATATTGGGGGTATTATAATTATTGATTTTATTGATATGGATAGCAAAAAAGATGAAAACTTAGTATTAGATGTATTAGAGAATGAATTTAAAAAGGATAGAACCAAAGTTACTGTATTAGGAATGACCAAGCTTGGACTTGTAGAGATGACTAGAAAAAAGGATAGAAGTAGATTGACATCTAAGCTTCTCAAAAAGTGTCCATACTGTGAAGGAAAGGGAAAGGTTTATTCTAAGGATTATATATTAGATAACATTAGGAAAGAGTTAAAAAGAATGCAAATGCATACAAATACTGAAGCTATTTCTGTTGAAGTAAATCCTTTGGTTGAAAATGTTTTAAAAAATGAAGAAAATGCTTTGATTCATGAATTAGAGCAAAAATACTCTATCAAGATTATCATAAAAAGCCATGAAAATATTCACATTAATGATATAAAAGTAAAAAGTATTGGGAAAGCTTACAATATTATGAACTATGAAAATTAAGTTAAGATAATTAGTTGACAAAGACGTATAAATCTGTTAAAATTAAGTTCTGTAAGTAGCCGCACAATGTAGGTTTTAAAACTTAGGTACCTAACATTGGCGAGACTGGATTGAGGAGGTGCACGTATGATGTATGCTGTAGTTGAAACTGGTGGAAAACAGTATAGAGTACAAGAAGGCGATACTATTTTTGTTGAAAAGCTTTCAGGTGAAAGTGGAAGTGATATAACGCTTGATAAAGTACTTTTAATTTCTAATGAAGGTGATATTAAAGTAGGAAAACCTGTATTAGAAGGAGCTTCTGTTGAAGCTGAAATTCTTGAGCAAGGAAAAGCTAAGAAAATTATCGTTTTCAAGTATAAATCTAAAAAAGATTACAGAAAAAAACAAGGTCATCGTCAACCATATACTAGACTTAAAATTAAAAGTATCAATGGGTAATAATTGATTATGACTAAAATAGTTTTTAAAAAAGATTGCATAGGTAATATCATTAGTTACACTATGAACGGTCACACTGGGTTTGACCATATGGGTAAAGATATTTTATGTGCTGCAGTGTCTATGCTAGCTCAAACAGCACTTATTTCATTGAATAAAGTGTGTAATATTAGCGAAGAGTACATAGATTATACTGTAGATGAAAGTATTGGATATTTAAGTGTAAGTATTCCAAGAAATCTTGATAAGACTAAAATGGACAAAGCGCAAATAGTATTTCGAGTTTTAGAAATAGGAATTAGTGAATTAGCTTCAGATTATTCTAAATATATAACTCTCGAATACGGGGAGGTGTAATGATATGATTAAAATTAATTTACAACTTTTTGCTCATAAAAAAGGAGTAGGTAGTACAAAAAATGGTCGTGATAGTGAATCTAAAAGACTTGGAGTAAAAAGAGCTGACGGACAATTTGTTTTAGCTGGCAATATTTTAGTTAGACAAAGAGGAACAAAAATCCATCCTGGACAAAATGTAGGAAAAGGTGGAGATGATACTCTTTTCGCTAAAATAGATGGCGTTGTTAAATTTGAGAGAAAAGGAAAAAGCAATAAACAAGTTAGCATTTATCCTGTTCAAAAGGTTGCAGATGCTGAATAAGTGATTAAACCTACCATTCTTTGGTAGGTTTTTTTGTTTCATTTGTAGAAGTAGTGGTAGGGATTTGAACAGCAAGGCATGTCTGTAATCTACATAAATTTTGAAGATAAGTTTTATATATTATACTTAATAGGTATAATAAGTAAATATATTATGGGATACTATTAGTAGTTGACAGTAATAATTATATAAGTATAATAGAATTATTAAAATATGGTAAGGATGATAAAAATGTTTGTTGATATGGCTAAAATTTTTGTACAAGGTGGAAAAGGTGGTAATGGAGCAGTTGCTTTTAGAAGAGAAAAGTATGAGCCAGCAGGTGGTCCTGCAGGTGGTGATGGAGGTAAAGGCGGCAGTGTAATCCTTCAAGTAGATGAAGGGTTAAAAACATTGATGGATTTCCGATATAAGAAGCATTTCAAATCACAGAATGGAGAAGATGGGAAAAATAAAAAGCAATTTGGTAAAAAAGGAGAAGATTTGATTTTAAAAGTACCACCAGGTACGATAGTCAAGGATGCCGAAACAGGAATCATAATAGCAGATTTAAAGGAACATTTACAAACTTATGTAGTTGCCAAGGGTGGACGTGGTGGATATGGAAATGCTAAGTTTACTACATCTACCAGACAAGCACCTAGATTTGCAAAGCCTGGAGAAAAAGGGAAAGAAGGTTGGATTGTTCTTGAGTTAAAGCTTATAGCAGATGTTGGGTTGATTGGATTCCCAAATGTAGGGAAATCAACATTATTATCAATTATTTCTGATGCTAAGCCTAAAATTGGTAATTATCACTTTACTACTTTAACTCCTAATCTAGGAGTTGTAAGAATTGGTGAAGGGGAGAGTTATGTAGTTGCTGATATTCCAGGTTTAATAGAGGGAGCACATGAAGGTGTTGGACTTGGACATGAATTTCTAAGACATATAGAAAGAACTAGATTGCTTGTTCACTTAATTGACACGTCCGGACAAGAAGGTAGAGATCCAGTAGAAGATTTTCATAAAATTAATGAAGAATTAAAAAAATATAGTACTAAGCTTGCAGGAAGACCTCAAATTGTTGTTGGAAATAAGATGGATTTACCTGGATCGAAAGATGGATATGAGAGATTAAAGGAAGACGTAGAGAAATTAAATTACCCTACATATTCTATTTCTGCTGCAACAAATAAAGGTGTAGAAACATTAAAATATGATATATGGAACAAATTAAAGGAAATTGGTGAGCCAGAGTCTCTTTATGAGGAAATTGATGAAAGAAAGCTATATGAATTCAATAATAAAAAGGATGACAAAATAGTAATTAGAAAAGAAAATGATATATATATTGTAGAAGGTTATGCCATGGAAAGACTAGTAGATTCGACTAATTTTGGTGATTATGAATCTTTAACACATTTCCAAAATGTTATTAGAAAGAAAGGGATAGTTGAAGAATTAAAGAAATTAGGAATTAAGGAAGAAGATATAGTAAGTGTTTGTGGAGTTGAATTTGAATTTTTTGAGTAATAAGCTTTAAGAATGTATGTTAAGGAGTGATGTAAGTGCTTACAGGTAAACAGAGAAGTTATTTGAAAAGTATTGCTAACGGTATCGATCCAATTTTCCAGTTAGGTAAAAATGGGATAACTGAAAGCTTTTTAAAGCAAGTTGAAGATGCTTTAGAAGCAAGAGAGATTATAAAGGTTAAAGTTTTAAATAATAGCTTTCTTGATATAAAGGAAGCTGCTAATGAAGTCGCGATTAAAACTAATGCTGAATTTGTTCAAAGTATTGGAAATAAGTTTGTAATTTATAGAGAATCAGAAGAAAATAAAAAAATAGACTTATCTAAGTAAAATTAAATGTATTAGGAAGGATAAACATATATAAAGAATAAATGTAAATAATAATAAAAAGATTGGTATGATACCAATCTTTTTATTTTGACAATAACTTATTTAATGATTCTAAATCTTACTTATAAGTATAGAATTTTTAGAAGTGAGTGTCTATTGATTTTAGATCAAAATTTGAAAAGAAAAGGAGATTGAAACATGCAAATAAATAACTTTGAAAAGGTAAAAACGCTTTATGATAATGGTTTTAGGTGTATTAGATATGAAAATGGTGATAATGGTGAATTTACTGCTTACTTTAAAAATTTTGAAAAAGAAGAGATTGACTCTTTAGTATGCGAAGACGAAAATGAAATTAGTGAAATAAAGAGTTTTATTGACACATATTAAAATAACATAAATATGAAAATTTATATCTGATTGTATCGAAAAACTGCCATCTAAGCAAAGTTTTATATAAAATTTGATACAATCAACTTTTTTGAAAAATATTATAAATCAAAATTATTATGGAAATAATTTTAGAATTATAATAATATATAATATGATACAATATAGTGTGATAAAATCAGTAGGGGGGTAATTTCATGTCTAGCAATGTATTAAAATATGGAATAATGGGTGGAACGTTTGATCCTATACATATAGGACATCTAGTGTTAGCAGAGGAAGTTAGAACAAAGCTAGGATTGGATAAAGTCATTTTTATTCCTTCGGGCAACCCTCCTCATAAGAATTTTAAAAATGTAAGTGCTGCAAATCATAGATACTATATGACTTTATTAGCTACTGTCAGTAATCCATATTTTGAAGTTTCACCAATTGAAATAGAAAGAACAGGTAAAGCCTATACAGTAGATACTATTAAGCTTTTAAGAGAGAAATATAAGGATGAAGTAGAGTTATATTTTATAACAGGAGCCGATGCTATATTAGATTTACCAAATTGGAAGAACCCAGAAGAACTTCTTGAACTATGTAAATTTGTTGCAGCTACAAGACCTGGTTTTAATTTCACAAAAATGGAGGAAGGCATAAAAAACATAGAAGAAAAGCATAATAAAAAAATTTATACTATTTTTGCTCCTGCTCTAAAAATATCCTCAACAGATATTAGAAATAGAATTAAAGCTAATTGTAGTGTTAAATATCTTCTATCTGAGTCAGTGGAGCATTATATATATAAAAATAATTTGTATATATAACAGAGGAGTGTGTAATATGAAATCTGCAAATTATGACAAAATGCATAAAAAGCTTAAGAAAAATGTTGGGGAGAAGAGGTATAGACACTCGTTAGGAGTAGAAAAAACTGCTAGAGAATTGTCTCTTAGATATGATTATGATGAAGAAAAAGCTGCATTGGCAGGTCTTATGCATGATTGTGGAAAACTGAAGGACTCTGAACTGATATTGAAATTAGCAAATGAATTTGGTATAATTCAAGATGATATTATGATAAGTAATCCAGCTTTAGTACATGGACCTTTAGGTTCAGTTTTAGCTAGAGAAGTATATGGTATACATGATGAAGAAATATTAGAAGCAATATCTTGCCATACAACTGGAAAGGTAGATATGAACTTGCTTGATAAGATAATATATGTTTCAGACTATATTGAGCCTAATAGAAGCTTTGAAGGCTTGGACGAGATTAGAAGAATTGCTTTTAATGATATTGATAAAGCTTTATTAATTACATTGAATAATACTATTAAGTATGTTTTAGATAGAGGTCAATTATTACATTTAGACACAGTTAAGGCAAGAAATTATTTAATAAAGATATGTCAGAATAGGAGGTAGAGTAGTGATAGACACTAAAGAAGGACTTAAAACTATTGTTTTAGCAGCTGATGATAAGAAGGCGTTTGATATCAGAGTGCTAAATATATCTGAATTAACTAGTATCGCAGATTTTTTCGTAATATTAAGTGGGAATTCTCAGAGACAAATTCTAGCTATTACTGATCAAATCGAAGAAAAAATGAATGATGCGGGATATAAAATGTTAAATAAAGAAGGTTATAGAACAGGAAGATGGGTACTGTTAGATTATGGTGACATAGTGGTTCATGTTTTTCATAAGGAAGATAGAGAATTTTACAATCTTGAAAGGCTATGGCTTGATGCTGAAGAAATAGAAGTTGAAATTAATTAAAAACTGACTGTTAATAAAAACTGCTCAATAATTTGAGCAGTTTTTTGTGTGAAATAAGTTTCTTTTTATGAAAAGAAAGATTTTCTTTTTCTTCTTCTTCTTTTTATTTTGTATTTTCTATATTTTATTAAAATTACTCCAAATAAGATTAAAATTACTATCCATGACCACCATTTTTTCAGGACAAAATTATCGTTCTGAGTGTCAAATAATGAATATATTGGTTCTTTGTCTATACTCATTGCTGAGACAATATCTACACTTCCAATTATTTCTCCATCAATCAGATAGTCAGCTTTACCTATTGTTTGCCCTTTTTGTAGAGGTGCTACAATATTATCGTAGAGTTTTATATTTTTGATGATGCTATTTTCTTTATTTTTAGGAACAACAACTACTAAATCATTTTTAATTATACCAGTAACTAAAGGTATATTGCCTGCTTTTACACTAATATTACTTATAAACTCATTTTGAAAGGAGAGCTTTTTTTGAGTAAAATTATCAAAACCATAATTCAATAACTTATGAGTATCAATAAAGACATTTTTACCAGAAGCTTTTAAAACTACAGCTATCATAGTTTGATTATTCCTAGTGGCAGCAGAAACTAAACAATTATGAGCTTTAATAGTATATCCTGTTTTTACTCCAATAGCACCATAATATTTTATAGGAACATATTTTCCATCAACTAATATTTTTTCATCACTATATAATAGCCTATTATGTGACTTTAAGTATCTAGGTTCAGATTTTTTGTTTGTAGTACCAATTGTATATAGATAATTACTAACAATAGTTCTAAAAGTTTCATTCTTCATAGCATGATTTGCTATTAAAGCTAAATCATATGCAGTTGTAACATGATTATCATCTGGTAAACCATTTGGATTAACAAAATTCGTATTGATTGCTCCTAATGATGTAGCTTTTTCATTCATTAATTCTGCAAATTGTTCTACAGAGCCCGAAATATGGATAGCAATAGCTTTTGCAGCATCATTTGCAGACTCTATTAATAACGCATATAAAAGCTCTTCTAGAGTAAATATTTCTCCAGGTTCTAGAGCTATATGACTTCCACTAACACCTAATGTAGCTTCTCTATCTACTACAACCGTATCATTAAGATTCCCATTTTCGATTGCTAAGATTGCAGTTATGATTTTTGTTGTACTTGCTGGATATAATATTTTATGGATATTTTTTTCATATAAAATTTTACCAGTCTCAGCATCAATCAATATTGCTGCTTTACTTGAAATTTCTAGCTTTTCAGCAAAAGTGCAAGTCGGTATGTTAATTATTACAAAAAGTAAAAGTATAGTTGCTATGATTTTTTTCAAAGTAGACCACCTTTCTAGTATTATCAAATATCATTATAACAAATTTATGAGAATTTTTTAAATGACTTTTAATGTATTCTAAAATACATATCGTAAGAATTATGAAGAAAATTGATGATATTTAATAATATATGTAAATTTATTATTAAATCGTAAAAATATTGTCAAACAATTATAGATATAGAAAAAAAGAAGGAAAAAACATATTACTAGTAGAATTTGGTAGCTATAATAAATTATTTAGGAGTGAAATATATGACTTTCTTTACAAAAAGGGAACAAATAGGTATACTAGTACTTGTAATTATTATAATTAGTATTGTTGGGTATAATGTTATTATTAAGGAAAAGATAACCATATCTAGTAGTAATCGTAGTAACAAAATTGAGATCGAATTAGAAGGGAATCCTGTAGAAATAGACCAACATGCAATTAATGAAGAGGCTGATGAAAAAGAAGAAAATATTATGGTCTACATATGTGGACAGGTTAGAAATCCAGGAGTAGCTGTTATTTCAAAGGGAACTAGATTAATAGATGCACTTAAACAGGTAGGAGGATTAATAGAGGATAAAGCAGATAAAGAAAGAATAAATTTGTCTAAGAAGTTATATGATGAAGAGAAGATATATATTCCTGCAATTGGAGAAGAGATTCCTGAAGATCTAAAAGATGATGTGACTGAAGAATTTTATTCTGGAAAGATTAACATTAATTCTGCATCTAAGGATATACTTATGCAATTACCCGGTATTGGTGAAGTTATAGCTCAAAGAATTATAGAATACAGAAAAGTTCATAGGTTTAAAAGTATTGAAGAATTAACTAATGTTTCAGGAATTGGGGATACCAAATTTGAAGCTATAAAGGACTTAATTATTGTAAATTAGAAGGGGTGAAATAATGAGCGAGAAAGAAAAAAGATTAACACAATTGACTAAAAGTTCAGGCTGAGCTGCTAAAATAGGGCCTGATACCCTAGCACAGGTTCTGTGCCAACTACCAAAAACAAGTGATGAAAATTTATTAGTAGGTATTGATACTTCGGATGATGCCGCGGTATATAAAATTAATGAAAATACTGCGTTAGTTCAAACTATAGATTTTTTTACTCCTGTTGTTGATGACCCGTATGTATTTGGTCAGATAGCTGCAACAAATTCATTAAGTGATATTTATGCAATGGGGGGAGAACCAAAGATTGCTATGAATATCATATGTTTTCCTAATTGTTTGTCACCAGATGTAATGGCGAAAATACTTCTAGGAGGGCATGACAAAGTTAAAGAAGCAGGTGCTCTTTTAGTTGGAGGGCATACTATAGAAGATGATGAGCCAAAGTATGGTTTATCAGTTAGCGGGTTTATTAATCCTAACGATGTTTTAACTAATTGTAATGCTAAGCCAGGAGATGTACTCGTACTTACTAAACCATTAGGTTTAGGGATTATTAATACAGCTATTAAGGCACAAATGACAGATAATGAAACGTATAATACAGCAGTTAAGGTTATGACTACTCTGAATAAGTATGCTAAAAATGCTATGATTGAAGTTGGTGTTAATAGCTGTACTGATGTAACTGGGTTTGGACTGTTAGGTCATGGATTAGAAATGGCAGAAGGAAGCGATGCTACTATTGTATTTGATAGTAAAAAGATACCTGTTATAAAAGCAGCACTTGAATTTGCATCTATGGGATTAATTCCTGCAGGTGCATATGCAAATATGAGATTTATTGGAGATAAAGTTACATTTAAAGATGAGGTTCCTCAAGAAATGAGAGATATTCTATTTGACCCTCAAACTTCTGGTGGATTATTAATATCAGTTGCAAAAGAAAAGGTTAATAAGCTATTAGAAGAGCTAAAAGATAATCCAACTCAATTTGCAGTTATAGGCGAGGTAATAGAAAAGCAGGAGCAATCAATAATTGTAGAGTAAAGGATGGTATACTTTGGATAAAAAAGTTAATCTATTTAGTAAATTACCTAAGGTTGATGATATTATTTTATACATTGAAAAAGAAACAAAGCTAATAAAAAACATCCCTAGAGAGATTATTGTAGAATCTATAAGAGAAGAAATAGATAAACTTAGGAAAGAAATTTCGAAGGGTATTTTAAATTTGACTGAGCTTAATGAAAGAGTAAAAAATATACCTAATTTAGTATCAGAAAAATCTAAGGAAAAAGCACAATTTAAACTAAGAAAAGTAATAAATGGAACTGGAGTAGTTATCCATACTAATTTAGGCAGGTCATTGATAAGTGAAGAAGTGATGAGAAATGTAACCGACATAATTGTAAATTACTCGAATTTAGAATTTGATTTAAGTGAAGGCAAGAGGGGCTCTAGATATAGTCACCTTACTGATCTAATTACTAGAGTGACTGGAGCAGAATCAGCATTAGTAGTCAATAATAACGCAGCTGCTGTTCTACTTGTTTTGAGTAGTTTAGCAAAAGATAAGGAAGTAGTAGTGTCAAGAGGAGAACTTGTTGAGATAGGTGGTTCGTTTAGAGTTCCAGATGTAATGGAACAAAGTGGCGCGAAGCTTGTAGATGTTGGAACTACGAATAAAACACATTTATGGGATTATGAAAGAGCAATAGGAGAAGATACTGCTGCATTACTAAAAGTTCATACAAGTAATTACAGAATATTAGGTTTCACATCAAATGTTGAGCTTGATGAATTGGTTCAGTTAGGAAAAAATAATAATATACCTGTTGTTGAGGATTTAGGAAGCGGAGTTTTGATTGATTTAAGCAAATACGGATTGCAGTATGAGCCTACTGTTAAAGAGTCTGTAAATGCAGGTATAGATGTTATAACCTTTAGTGGAGATAAACTATTAGGAGGACCACAGGCTGGAATTATAGTTGGAAAGAAGAAATATATTGAGATGATGAAAAAGCATCCACTTAATAGAGCTTTTAGGATAGATAAATTTACGATTGCAGCTTTAGAAGCTACATTAAGATTGTATCTAAATGAAGAAGATGCTGTAAAAAGCATTCCAACTCTTAGAATGATAACTATTCCTATAGAATATTTAGAAAAAAAAGCTAACGTTTTAGCTGAAATGATAGAAGCTAATATAGATAAAGAATTTAAATTAGAAATTGTTGATGAATACTCTCAAGTAGGTGGAGGTTCTATGCCTTTGGAGCAAATACTGACTAAAGCACTAATGATTTCATCTAAGTCTGGTAATATTGTAGCTCTTGAAAATTATTTAAGAAGTTATGAAATTCCAATTATAACAAGGATCCATAAGGAAAAAATGTTTTTAGATCTTAGAACTATAAAAGATGAAGATTTCGAGATAATTGCAGATGCATTTAAGTATGCTGTAGACACTATCTAAGGAGTGTTTTTATGAAGAATCTAATAGTAGGAACTGCTGGACATATAGATCATGGAAAGACTACTCTCATAAAAGCTTTAACTGGAAGAGAAACAGATAGGTTAAAGCAAGAAAAGGAAAGAGGTATATCTATAGAGCTAGGCTTTACTTATTTTGATTTACCTAGTGGGAGAAGAGTTGGAATAATTGATGTACCAGGTCATGAAAAATTTATTAGAAATATGTTAGCTGGAGTAATAGGTATGGATATTGTTGCACTGGTTGTAGCAGCTGACGAAGGAGTTATGCCTCAGACAAAGGAACATCTTAATATTCTAAATTTATTAGACATTAGTTTAGGATTTGTTGTATTAACAAAGGCAGATTTAGTAGATGAAGAATGGCTGGAGCTGGTAAAAGATGATGTTAGAAGTAGCTTAAAGGATACTTTTTTAGAAAATAGTGCAATTATTCCTGTTGATTCAATTAGTGGGAGAGGTATAGATGAGGTAAAAGAAACTATCGAGCACTTATCAAAGCAGGTTGATAAAAGAGATATTACAGAAATGCCAAGACTACCAGTTGATAGAGTTTTTACTATTACAGGATTTGGAACTGTAGTAACAGGGACATTAATTGCAGGTGAATTTAAAGAAGGTGATGAAATTCAGGTTTTCCCAGGAAATAAGACTGGTAAGATTAGATCAGTGCAGGTTCACGGGGAAGATAGTAAAAGTGCATTTGCTGGACAAAGAGTAGCTTTAAATGTAACAGGAATAAAGAAATCTGATATAAATAGAGGAGATATGATTGCTCCTCCAGATTCTATGCATGATACAATGATGCTAGATGTAAAAATTAATCTTATAAAGGATTCTCAAAGGATTATTGATAATAGGACAAGAATAAGACTTTATATAGGAACAAGAGAAGTTTTGTGTAGAGTAGTATTTCTTGATAGAGATTTACTCAGTCCAGGAGAATCTTGTTATGCTCAGCTTCGTCTTGAAGAAAGCGTAGTTGCAAAACGAGGAGATAAGTTTATTATCAGATTTTATTCACCAATGATGACGATAGGCGGAGGAGAAATTCTTGAAGTAAACCCACCTAAAAGAAAAAGGTACGATAAATCAGTAATTGAAGAGTTGAAAATCAAGGAAACTGGTGACAATGAAGATATAATTGAGAAAATAATAATAGATAAGAGCTGCCAATTCCCTAGCTTAAAAGAGTTATCAGTATATACTGTAATGCCAGAGGATAAAATTGATAAAATAATTAATAGGTTAATAAATGAAAAGAAAATTATATCATTTAAATTAACAAAAGATGTACATGTTATTCATAATAAATATTTTGAAGATTTAATTAGTAAGATTACGAGAGAATTAGATATCTTTCATAAAGCCAACCCTTTAAAAGCAGGAATACCAAAAGAAGAATTAAGAAGTAAGTTTTTGGGTAATATAAAGCCAAAACTTGGAGAAAGCTTTATCAACTTATTGATTAATAAAAACATTGTAAAACAAACTAAGGAAAGTATATCTTTAACTGACTTTGATGTTGAATTTAACTCTGAGCAGAAGGAAATCAGAGTTAAACTTGAAGATATTTTTATGAAAGAAAAATTTTCAAATTTTGATTTAGAAGAATTATTTACAAAATTAGATTATAATTCAAAAGATATAAGACAGGTATATCATGCTTTAATCGATTTAGATGTATTAGTATTACTTAAAAGTGATATTATAATACATAAAAATATATATTTAGAGAGTTTAGAAAAAGCTAGGAAATATTTAAATGAGCATGACTTTATTACAGCAGGTGATTTTAGAGATGTTTTAAATACAAGCAGGAAGTATGCAATTGCTTTACTTGAAGATTTTGATCAGAAAAAAATAACTAAAAGGATTGATGACAAGAGAGTTTTATATTAGATATTGAATGAAGGAACTATTTGTTACTGCATTGAAGAACAAACTAAACTGTAACTCAGAATAATTTAGATATAGGCAATGTATTTGTATATAGGTTTTTCTTTTTTCCATCATCAATAACTAAAAAAGTAACATGATGTAAAATTTTAAAGGGTTTTTTAAAAAAGTGTAGAAATAAATAATTATGTAAATTTCTTTAAACTTTTAGGTAATAATAATTAAGAGGTGATATGATGGACACCAAGATTTTAATAGTTGATGACGAGACGTTATTAGTAAAAGGGTTGAAATATAGCTTAGAGCAGGATGGGTATAACATAGATACAGCTTATAATGGGAATGAGGCCATTGAAAAAACTAATAATCAAAAATACAACCTTATTATTTTGGATTTAATGCTTCCAGGCATTGATGGACTTGAGGTATGTCAGAAAGTTAGAGAGAAATCACAAGTTCCAATCATAATGCTAACAGCAAAAGGTGAAGACATAAATAAAATATTAGGATTAGAATATGGTGCTGACGATTATTTAACAAAACCCTTCAATATTTTGGAGCTTAAGGCTCGAATAAAAGCTATTCTTAGAAGAGCTAACACTCAAAGTACAAAAATTGGAGAACAGGTAATTCAGATAGATAATTTTAAAATCAACACTTTAGGGAGAAAAGTTACAGTGGATACCAAGGAAGTTAATCTAACAGCGAAAGAGTTTGATCTCTTATTATTACTTGCATCAAATCCTGGGAAGGTATACACTAGAGAACAATTGCTAGAAAAAATATGGGGATATGAGTATTTCGGAGATTTAAGAACTGTTGATGTTCATATAAGAAGATTAAGAGAAAAAATTGAGAAGGATTCAAGTCAAGCAGAGTATATTTTAACCAAATGGGGAGTTGGTTATTATTTTAGGAAGAAATAAAAGAGATAATAAAAGATTTATTAGTGTAAGGTGGAAATTGGTTTCCACCTATTTATTATTGGTAATTATTCTACTTTTATTAATCAATGTGTTTATAGGCAATACAATTTTGAAAATCTATCTAAATCAAGCCAAGCTGGATTTTTTAACACATGCAAATACATTATCAAACAGTATTAGATATTATATGGAACCGGAGCAAAAAACCAGCTTTGCACACTACATAAAAAAGGTTACAGATAACTACAGTGAAAGAATTAATTCAAGAATTCTAGTAATCGATTCAAATAAAATAGTTATACATGACTCAAACTCAATATATATAGGACAAGAGTTTAATCATACAGAAATACAAAGAGCTTTAGATGGAGAAAATAATTATGGTATTTATAAATTTAAAGAGTTTGGTTATGTCTTATATACAGCTGTACCAATAAGTTTTAATAATAGAATTGTTGGGTCCATACTTGTTTCATCTTCTATTGATGAAATTTTTGATACAACAGGTGAAATCAAGAGGGTATTTATTATTATTTCAGGTATTAGTGTTGTTTTTATAGCAATTCTTGGGTTTATTTTTGCAGGATTTTTATCAAGACCAATCAAAAAATTTACTAACACTATTACAAAGATTTCTCAGGGACAATTAGACCAGAAGGTTGAAATAAAAACAAATGACGAATTCAACCATATGGCAAATGCTTTTAATCTTATGATTAGTAAACTTGATCAAGTTGATAGACAGAGAAAGGATTTTGTTGCAAATGTTTCTCATGAGCTTAGAACTCCTCTTAGCTCAATTAAGCTTCTTTCTGAATCTTTAATTCATCAGGATGAAAAAGATATAAATATATATAAAGAATTTCTAATTGATATCAATGCTGAAGTAAATAGATTAAATAATATTATAAATGACTTATTAACACTAGTTGACTTAAATAAAGAAAAACTAACCTTAAGCTTGAAAACAACATATATTAACTATCTATTGGAGAAAGTTATTTTGAGGTTAAGACCTCTAGCTAATGAAGAATCAATCACATTAGAGTTAATATCGAAACAACAAATCCAAATAAATATTGACGTAGACAAAATACAACAATCAATTATCAATATCATTCATAACGCAATAAAATATACACCTGAAGGGGGAGCGGTTACAGTTTCGCTTTACTATGAAGGAGAATATGCAGTAATTAAAGTAGAAGATACTGGCACTGGAATTGAGAGAAAACATTTAGAGCATATATTTGATAGATTTTATAGAACAGATAAAGCTAGGGCTAGAAAAACAGGTGGAACAGGACTTGGATTATCTATAGCATATCAGATTGTATCTCTACATCAAGGTACTATAGAAGTTGAAAGTGAAGTAGGAAAAGGAAGTTCTTTTTATATTAAATTACCTAGAAACCTTGGGTAAGACGAATAAGTATGGAGGAATATATATGTTACGTAAATTGAGTATAGTTTATGTTTTGCTTTTTTTTATTTTATGTGGATGTGTTGAATATGATGTAGTAAAAAAGTCAGAATATGATCACCAACCTATTAGTCCATTTCCTAGCAAAGACTATTTCCAAATATCTTTATATTATCCTGACAAAGAGATGAATATGTTAAGAAGAGAAACTAGAGTTTTACAAACTTCTAAAGAAAATATTGAAGAGATTATAATTAGAGAACTATTAAAGGGTACACAGAAATCTACGATGAGAAATATTATACCTTCAGATACTAAATTGTTATCAATACAGGAAGTTGACCACATAGCGTATGTAAGCTTTTCTAGAGAATTAATAAATGATAGCTTTAGCGAAGCTGAAGAGGTCTTAGTATTATTTTCCATTATTAATAGCCTCTCTGAATTGGATTCAATTCTTAGAGTCCAAATTCTTATTGAAGGAGAAATAATGGATGAGTACAATAAGTTTAGTTTGGAGGAATCTTATAGTGCTTCTTCAATTATTGTAGGGAAAGAATATGTTAGTCCTATGAACAATATTGAGAAATACTACCAAATGATACAACGGAAAGAATATGGTAATATCGCACACTTGTTCAGCAGTAACAAAAAAGAGGATATTAGTAGAGGATTTATTAAGCCATATTGGTATGAAGAGTATTCAGAAATGAGTAGTTATCAAATAAATGATTATAACATTAGAGGATATGGTAATGTATTCACAATCGAAGTTGATATGACAATTTATTATCGAGGAAATATAAAAAAAGAAGATGAAATAAAATTATTTGAGATAACTTATGAAAATGAAGAATTTAAGATTTATGATATAGTAAATGCTTCTATCTAATATAAATATTATTAATCTAAAATCATTAGACACTCACTTCTATAAGTGGGTGTTACAACTTCCCCTACTTAGGTGGGAGTAGAATCTCCTACCTAAGCCTCGATGTTTAGCTTAACTAAAAGAGTTCACTTTTCTTTTTCCTGAAAATTTTTCTCTTAACAAAGAATTAAAGGAAAGAGCATGTAATTAATGATTTTAATTCTCCTTTTATTAAAAAATTAATATCTTTTAACTGTTCTAAATTTTTACTTCCAACTAATAAAAATATTATCTTTAGTTTGTATAATAAATCGTTTAAGTACGTTAGACAAAACGTCCTCTATTGGCCGTATGCAGGCCAAACCTGATTCAAAGGCATAGATATGGGTGAAGCATATCGAATATCAAAACGTATTTGGTCTGCGAGCACAGCAATAGCGTCCGTTGGTCTTATCCTGTTTGCTTTAAGTCGTCTCAACATTATCGCGATGCCTAAGACCGGCGTTACTGTGCTAACCATTATAACCGTGATTTCCACGCTTTATAGCCTATGGTTACTTATGT
>DAOUQG010000092.1 GCA_030625765.1 Thermohalobacteraceae bacterium
ATTAATTTCAGATTCATATAGAATACCAAAAAACAATATTAATATTATTAAACAACATAGTGAGAGTTAGGAGGAAGAAAATGAACATATTAGACAAGGTGAAAAAGCTTGTAAAAAATGAAAATTCTAAGCAGCTTTTGACAAATTTATTTATTTTCTTAGTGATAGGTGTAATTATTATGATTGCTGCAAGTACTTTTACTAATGATAGTGACAATAAAACTTCAGAGCTAGGATATGATGCTCTGAACCAAACAGACCAATTTACTAATGAACAGAATTTAATTGAAGATTATGCTGAAAATTTAGAAAAAAAACTAGAAGAAATACTTAGTTCAATAAGTGGGATTGGAAAAGTAAAGGTCATGATAACACTTGAAGATACCGCTGAACGAATTCCTGCAATAAATACTACTGAAAGTAATGAAAATACAACTGAAAAAGATGCTCAAGGTGGCACTAGAGAAGTTGTTAAGGATGATTTAGCAAAGCAGGTAGTTACAAGTAATAATAACGGTAAAGAATCCTTAGTTATTATAAAAGAAAAAAAGCCGAAAGTTAATGGTGTAGTTGTAGTTGCAGAAGGAGTTGAAAATGCTGAGTTAAAAGAAAAGATATATAGAGCTGTAAAAACTGTATTAGGTATTCCAGGTAATAAGGTAGAGGTATTTTCAAGTAATTAATGGGGAGGGAATTATATGATGATGATAAAGAAGAAAACACTACTAATCACTTCACTAGTTTTTTTACTGATTATAGTTAGCTATATAAATCATCAATTGAATAAGCAATCATTTTTAGAGTCTTCAAATGAATATTATAAGCATGAAGAAAATGAGTTGAATAAAATTGAAGCACAAGATAATAATACTGTTGTTGAAACAACTTCAGAAAATATAACAAAAGAACAATCAAGCAATTTAAATAGTGATAATGACGTGTCTAAGTTATCAAATAAAACAGATAATACTATCGAAAAGACAATAAGCTTAGAGCAAAATAGAAAATCAGAAAATTACTTTGTAGAATACAGATTATCTAGAGATAAGCTTCGAGCAAGCTTAATAGAACGGTTATATATTATTATTGAAAATGAGAAAACTACTGAAGAGGTAAGAACAATAGCACAGAAAGAGATATTAAGGATTGGAAGTATTTCTGAAAATGAATTGTATATTGAAGGGTTAATTAAAGGGAAAGGTTTTGAAGACGTACTAGTTTTCCTAAAAGAAAATTCTGCAAGAGTAATTGTTGATATTAAACAGTTAACTGAACAGGATGTTATGAAAATATACGAAATAGTTCAAAGTGAAACAAATATTGAACCAGTGAATATAAAGATAATGAAAAAGTTCTAGTTGTATTGTAATTAAAAATTTGATTTGATATAATAATTTTAGAAATTTATATTAACTTGGAGGTGTTATTGTGACTAATGATATAGACAAATCTACTTTGATGGAGAATGGACAGATAAAAATTGCAGATGAAGTAGTTGGAATTATCGCTGGAATAGCAGCTACTGAAGTCCAGGGTATAGCTGGAATGAGTGGAGGAATAGCTGGAGGAATAGCAGATATATTAGGTAGAAAAAATCTTTCAAAGGGTGTAAAAGTACAGGTTGGTGAAACAGAAACTGCAATAGATTTGTTTGTGATTGTAGAATATGGTTCTAAGATACCAGATATAGCATGGAAAGTTCAGGAGAGAGTAATAGATGCTGTTGAAACAATGACAGGTTTAAATGTCGTTGAAGTAAACATACATATACAAGGTGTAAACATAGAAAAGAAATCAGCTGATCAAGAAGAACAAAAAAAGGTGAAATAATATTAACCCTCTGATTAGTCAGAGGGTTAAATACCTCCTGAAAACAAAATATACATATATCATAAAAAAAATGAAAAACTAATAAAATAACGAAGGAGGAGAGTAACAGTGGGTAGGAAAAATGCAAGAGAAAATACAATGAAGCTATTGTTTCAAATGGATATAAAAAATGAGTATTCAAATAATGAAATCGATATTTTTTTAGATAATAATGTGTTAAGAGATGAAGAAAAAGACTACATATCTAAAACTTGTGAATACATAATTAATAATCTTGAAAAGATAGATAACATGATTCAAAAATATGCAAAAGGATGGAAAATCAATAGATTTGCAAAGGTAGACCTTGCTATATTAAGAATATCTGTTTATGAAATACTCTATCGAGAAGATATCCCTATTGAAGTTTCTATTAATGAAGCACTTGAAGTTAGTAAGAAATATAGTACTGTTGAATCTAGTAAATTTATAAATGGAATCCTTGGAAGTCTAGTAAGGGGATTGGATAAACATAATGAGTAAATATTTTATTGGATTTGATACTAGTGCATATACTACTTCAATTGCTGTAGTAAATGAATTTGGAGAAGAAATACTAGATTTAAGAGAAGTATTAAAGGTTAAGGAAGGTTCAAGAGGATTAAGACAACAAGAGGCAGTTTTTCAACATATAAACAATATTCCTAAAATGATGGAAATAGTATCAACAAAAATCGATATCGACAAAGTTGAATCAATATCAGCAAGTACAAAGCCTCGTAATATTGAAGGATCATATATGCCAGTCTTTAGAGTAGGAGAAGGACAGGCGTTTATTCTTTCTAAAGTTCTAAATGTTAAATATAATGAATTTAGCCATCAGGATGGGCATATTGCCTCTACTTTTATTGGCAATAACCTCAATATAGATGCATTCCAAAAATTTTTAGCCTTACATATCTCAGGAGGTACTACTGAGCTTTTAAAAGCTAGTATTAATGAAAATATGTATCAACTTGAAATTGTAGGCGGTACTAAGGATATTAGTGCAGGACAATTGATTGATAGAATTGGTGTAGAATTAGGAATCAAATTCCCATGTGGAAAGGAAATTGATACTCTATCTAGATTTGGTACTGTTTTAGATATGAAAATTCCAGTTAGTACTAAAGATACTTGGTTAAATTTTTCAGGGACAGAAACATTCTTTCAAAGATTAATAGACAAGAATTTATATACCAGTAGTGATATCTCAAAAAGCTTGCTTTATGCTATAGGTAGTTCACTTGAACATATTATTAGCAATGCAAAAGTACAGCTTGACATTGAAGATGTAATTATTACTGGTGGTGTTGCTTCTAACTCATATATTAGAGAATTTTTAGGAGATAGCTTTAATTCAAAAACTTCAGCACAGATTTTTTTACCAAATATAAGGTATTGTACTGACAATGCAGTCGGAATTGCATATCTTGGAAGTAGGATGTGGAGGAAAAAAAATGAAATTGAAACCATTAAAGGTAAGTGAAGTTAATGAATATATTAAGAGAATACTTATAAGTGATCCTATTTTATATAACTTAAACGTTGAAGGAGAAATATCAAATTTTAAACATCATTATAATGGACATATGTATTTTTCTTTAAAGGATAACAAAAGTAGGTTAAAATGCGTAATGTTTAATAATAATAATATGAATTTGAAATTTGAGCTTGAGGATGGAATGAAGGTAATTGTCTCAGGATACATTTCTGTATATGAAAAAGACGGAAGCTATCAGCTTTACGCAAAAGATATCATAACTAATGGATTAGGAGATCTTCATGTTGCCTTTGAACAATTAAAAAAGAAGTTAGAAAAAGAAGGGCTGTTTGATCAGAAATATAAAAAGAGATTACCTTTTATGCCCAAAAAAATTGGAGTAGTCACTTCTTCAACAGGAGCTGCGATTAGAGATATTATTACTATTATAAAAAGGAGATTTTCTCCTGTAGATATATTAATTTATCCTGTATTAGTTCAAGGAGATAGAGCTCATAAAGATATCTGCGAAGGTTTAAGCTATTTTAATTCAAGAGATGATATTGACTTAGTTATTACTGGCAGAGGGGGAGGTTCAATTGAAGAATTATGGGCATTTAATGAAGAGGATGTAGCAAGAACTATTTTCAATATGAAAATTCCCGTAATATCTGCAGTCGGACATGAAACAGATTTTACTATTGCAGATTTTGTTTCTGATTTAAGAGCACCTACGCCATCTGCTGCTGGTGAACTAGCAACTCCTATATTAGATGAGCTTAAGGATAAGCTACAAGATTATTTTATAAGACTACAAATGTCATATAAAAATTACATAAAGGACAAAAGAATTAAGCTAGAAATAAACAAAACTAATTTAAATGCCTATTCTCCTATTTATAAGCTTAATGAGAATAGGAATAAATTACAAATACTATTAAAGGATTTGATAAGTGCTGTTAATATTAATAACGACAATTCCAGAAAGAAGCTTGAAATCTTAGGTGGAAAGTTAAATGCATTAAGTCCTTTATCAACACTTGATAGAGGATTTTCAATAGCTATGGACAATGATAACAATATTCTGAAATCAGTTGATAATATTAATAATAATGATATTATAAATGTAGTACTATCAGATGGAACGATTATAAGTAAGGTAATCAAAACTGAAAAGAAATAATGAGAGGAGTACACATATGATTACTAATAATGATAATTTATCATTTGAAGAAGCAATGGAGCAATTGGAAAATATAATTTCAAAGCTAGAAGAAGGTAATCTGAATCTAGATGAATCACTAACTAGCTTTCAAAAAGGTATAAGCTTGTATAAGCATTGTAATGGCATTTTAAATAATATAGATGGAGAAATCAAGCTTATTTTAAAGAAAGAGGATGGTACTACAGAAAAAATAGATTTTATTGAAAAATTTTAGGAGGTTATCATGGATATTAGAAATGAACTAGTTAAATACAAAGATATTATTGAAGAACATCTTGATAAGATTTTACCTAATGAAGAAGGATATCAAAAAAAAATATATGAAGCTATGAGATACAGTATATTCGCAGGAGGCAAACGATTGAGACCATTTTTAATACTTAAAACCTGTGAAATGGTTAGTGGAAACTATAAAAATGCATTGCCTTTTGCCTCTGCAATAGAAATGATTCATACTTATTCTTTAATACATGATGACTTGCCAGCAATGGATGACGATGATTTAAGAAGAGGGAGACCTACTAATCATAAAGTTTTTGGAGAGGCAATAGCAATTTTGGCTGGTGATGGTCTGTTAAATTTTGCTTTTGAAACAATGATTAAGGCAATGATCAATGATAACTCTGAAAAATATATCAATGCATTTAATGAAATAAGTAAAGCAGCAGGTATACATGGAATGATAGGAGGACAAGTAGTAGATATTTTATCTGAAAATAAAGAAATTGATAAGGATACATTAGATTTTATACATAAGAAAAAAACTTCTGCATTAATCGAAGCTTCTGTTGTTGCAGGAGGAATACTTGGAGGAGCTACAAACGAAGAAGTTGAAGCTTTACGGGACTACGGAAGATCAATTGGATTAGGCTTTCAAATTAGAGATGATATTTTGGATAGAATTGGAAATGTTGAAAACTTAGGTAAAGACATCGGAAGCGATGAAGAGAATAATAAAGCAACATATCTATCTTTATATGGTATAGATAATGCAATAGAAAAAACAAAGGAACTATGTACAAATGCATGTAATTCATTAAGACTTTTTGACAAATATGAAACTAGTATTTTTACAGAACTAGCTGAATATTTGGTATACAGAAAAAAATAGGTTCGACCGTTATATGTATTGAAAATTCAACATTTACATTGTTATTTGAAGCATTATGAATTTGATATATATTAGAGCATATGGTATAATGATTTTTAGTCTAGAGTGGTGCAGTATTCTAGTCAGTACAACTATTTCTGAAGGCGGGGCTAAAAATCCGTCAAAGGGCATATCGATGAAGTTCCTGGTTTCGGCTGCTGACGCCCAGTTGGGGGTCGTTTCTGGGAGTAAGGAGGATGGGGCGATCTACAAAGGCATGTAGGCGTTGACCCTACCTCTGTGGAGACTCATTAATCAGCACTTTAATAAACTAGCTATTAATGAGAGTAACCTACATTGTGGAAAAAGTCACGTGTAGTGTAGCCTGCCTTGAGTGAAATAGGTGGATAACAATTGCAATTCTTCTATTATAGGCCAATAATCTGAAGAATTTTGTTGTTGAAACCTATTTTGCAAAAGAGGCTAGGAAATAGAATGGCTGTAGAGGAAAACTCCTAGACTGTTCATACATGAGGTATAATAGGGATTACAGTGTGTACTAAGTGGTAGTCTAGTCCTGCCTTTGGCAACATGGTAGAGATAAAATTAAAGGGAAACCACTGCAATGGCGACATGCAGTTTTTATCTGGGAAAGCCTACTAGACCTAAGTCGCAAAATTTACCTATTATATCACCACTCTTCGGCTGATAGCATGTCTATCAGCTTTATCTTTAATTTTATACATTTGCAATTGGAGGAGTCAAATTGCTTAGGAATAATAGGAAAAAATTAAGAAAGAATAATATAATAAATATATTACGTTATTATAATATGAAATGGGTATTTTTAATTTCTATATGGACTTTTTTATTAGCTATCTTTGTAAGCTTAATATCAGAAAGTATAATGAGAAATCTTGAAATGGTTCCAGCTATTATAACACTAATTTTGATTATCATTTTGGGAGTTTTTTTTGATACAATTGGCATTGCTGTTACTGCATCTACTGAAAAGTCATTTCATTCTATGGCTGCTAATAGAGTAAAGGAAGCAAATTATGCTATTAGATTAATTAGAAATGCAGGTCAGGTTTCAAATTTTTGCAATGATGTTGTAGGGGATATTAGTGGCATCATAAGTGGAGCAGCAGGTACGATTATTATTTTGAAACTTGTAAACCAGTATGGCTTGAGAGATGGGGCCATGCTTAGTATATTTATGAGTGCTGTTATCGCTTCGTTAACTGTTGGAGGAAAAGCATTTGGAAAAGAATTTGCGCTTAGTAAAAATAAAAAAATTATATTTAAAGTATCTAAAATTTTAATGTTTTTAGATTTGAAGCTTGGTATTGATATATCGCCAAGTATTAGTAAGAAAAAAAATAAAAGAAAGAGAGAGAAAAAAAGTGGGAGAAATACTAAATAAGTTAAAAGATCTTGAGGATTTCAAAAAGCTAGATGTTAATGAGTTGAATTATTTATCTACAGAAATTAGACAATTTATTATCGAAAATGTTTCTAAAACTGGTGGTCACCTTGCTTCTAATTTAGGAGTTGTAGAATTAACTCTTGCAGTCCATAAGGTCTTTAACAGTCCATACGATAAAATAATCTGGGATGTAGGACATCAATGCTACGTACATAAAATCATTACTGGTAGAAAAGATGATTTTCATACTTTGAGACAGTTTAAAGGAATCAGTGGATTTCCAAAAAAATGTGAAAGCCCACATGATATTTTTGAAACAGGACATAGCTCAACATCAATATCAGCTGGGTTAGGATATGCATTAGCAAGAGATTTAAAAGGAGAAAAAAATGAAGTTATCAGCATTATAGGCGATGGAGCTATGACAGCTGGAATGGCTTTTGAGGCACTTAATCAAATTGGAGATATAGGTACAAAGCAAATTGTTATATTAAATGATAATGAAATGTCTATATCTGAAAATGTTGGAGGGCTATCAAAGTATTTAAATGAAATCAGAACAGCTCCTACGTATTTTAGAATGAAGGAAGATGTTGAGTCTTTCTTAAACAAAATACCTGCAATCGGAAGAATAGTTTCTAAAACAGCTGAAAGGGCTAAGGATAGTGTCAAATACTTTCTTGTACCAGGAATGCTGTTTGAGGATTTAGGGTTTAAATATTTAGGTCCAATCGATGGCCATAATATAAAAGAATTGATTAATATTTTAGAAATAGCTAAAAAAGTTCAAGGTCCTACTTTAATACATATCATTACAAAAAAAGGTAAAGGCTACAAGCCTGCAGAAGATAATCCTAATAAATATCATGGAACATCATCATTTAATATAGAAACTGGTCAATCAATAATCAAAACTGATAAACCAAAATATTCTAATATACTAGGAAAAACATTGTGTAACATTGGCGAAAAAGATAGTAGAATTGTGGCTATTACTGCTGCAATGCCTTCTGGTACAGGTCTAGATAAGTTTAAAGATAAGTTTTCAGAAAGATTTTTTGATGTTGGAATAGCAGAGCAGCACGGCGTCACTCTTGCAGCAGGTTTAGCTGCTGAAGGACTTAAGCCGTATTTCGCAGTTTATTCTACTTTTTTACAAAGAGGATACGATCAAGTTCTTCATGATGTATGTATACAAAAACTGCCTGTAGTTTTTGCTTTGGACAGAGCTGGTTTAGTTGGTGATGATGGAGAAACACATCACGGTGTATTTGATTTATCATATTTATCTCATATACCTAATATTACTATTATGGCTCCAAAGGACGAATACGAATTTGTTGAAATGATAAAGTTCTCATCTAAATATGAAGAAGGACCGATAGTAATAAGATATCCTAGAGGATCTGCTTGTAATCTTAGCAATGTTTCAGATAATTATGTTATTGATTACGGTGTTGGTGAAATTATTAATCAGGGTAATAAAATTGCAATTATTGCAATTGGAAAAATGGTTGAATATGGCTCTCAAATAATGAAGAAATTAGAAGAAAAAAATATAAATATTACCTTAATAAATGGTAGATTTATAAAGCCTATAGATGAAAAACTAATACTAGATGCTGCAGCAAATCATAATATCATTATTACTTATGAAGATAACTCAATAATTGGAGGATTTGGCAGTATTGTAAATGATACTTTACTAAAGAATCACTATAAAGGAGAAGTTATAAACATAGGAATACCGGACCATTTTATAGAACATGGCAAAACAGAGATATTATATGAAAAGTATAATATGGATGTAGATAGCATGGTAAAGCTAATTTGTAATAAATTATCTTGATAGGTGAGCTTTTATGAAAAAAGAAAGAATCGATGTAATGCTGGTAAATAAAGGGCTTGTAAAAAGTCGTTCTCAAGCTAAAAAGTATATTGAGGATGGATTTGTGTATGTAGATGGTAATAAAATAGATAAACCTAGCTTTAAGGTTGAAATTAGTGATGATACTATTGAAATAAAGGGAAATCCTATCCCCTATGTAAGTAGAGGAGGATTAAAACTTGAAAAAGCACTGAATGCATTTAATATTAATATACAAGATAAAATCGCATTAGATATAGGTGCTTCTACTGGAGGTTTTACAGATTGCATGCTTCAAAATAGTATTAAAAGGGTGTATGCAATTGATGTAGGCTATAATCAATTATCTCCTAAAATCAAGTCTGATCCTAGAGTTATTTCTATTGAAAAAACAAATGTAAGATATATGAATGAGCATGATATAGATATAAAGGCACAATTTGCATCTATTGATGTATCTTTTATCTCTCTCTCTCTTATATTACCTGCTGTAAACGAATTAACAACTTTTGATGCTGACATAGTTGCTCTAATTAAACCACAGTTTGAAGCAGGTAAGGATAGAATTGGCAAGAATGGAATTGTTAAAGATATTAAAGTACATAAACAAGTAATAAAAGAATTATATAACTTTTGTAAAAATATTAATCTCAATTTTAATGCTTTAACTTTTTCGCCTATTAAAGGTGGGAAGGGTAATATAGAGTATTTAGTTCACTTAGTTAAAAGTAGAAACAACATTAAAATCAACGATTTGAATATAGATTCTATAATACTTGATATAACAAAGAAATCACATGTTCTTTTGTAAATATTCCATTGTTATTACCTTTTTATTTTATCTCTAGATACTAGCTGTTTATTTTATTCGATAGGTTACAATTCTAATACTCCCACTTCTGCAAGTGGGAGTAAAGATAAGTAGCGAACACAAATCTTGATTTGTAGTGAGTCACTTAGTTTCTTCACCAATTGCATAGCTACTGGATTGGTTCAAGTTAAGTAGATTGCCAAAATCTTCGATTTTGTGCAAGTCACTTATACTGTAAGTGCAATTTCAGATGGGGTGAAAACCCCTCTGAAATAAGTTTCACTTTATAACATTATATGAGGTAAGCTCTATTATGCCACAATATCTTTAAGTATACTTGTATAAGTCTATATTTCCCAAGCAATATTAGATATTACTTATGTTATATTAATGGAGTAGCTGTACTTGTCATAAATCTCTTTTTACCTTTTGATACCAAAAACTTTTTGAATTCCTCAGGGTAGATATTCATTACTAGTTCCTCAGGCATATTTATTTTACTTAAAATATTTCTTACAGTATTGAATTTACCAACATCAAATGAGATATGAGCATCACT
>DAOUQG010000054.1 GCA_030625765.1 Thermohalobacteraceae bacterium
AATTTGTAACTTCTTAGGTCGATACCAGACAAGATTTGTGTTTATCCTAATACAATAGGAAATGAGGGGGCCTCTCTATTGCTAGATATTATCATCTCGCACTCAAAACACATGTGGAGACTTGCTCGCTGATTATAAAAAAAGATTAATAAGGTGCGATAGTTATAAAGCAGGCCAAAAGCCTGTTTTATTTTTTTGTTATATAAAGGAATTTTTTACTGGTAATTTATGTTGAGTTCATAAAATTTTAAGTAAAAAAGTTATAATAAAAACTCTAGAGTGATTTACTATTAAATAAGTTACAGTAAAACGATTAATTAAGATATATGAAAAATTGATTATTAGATTGTTAGATGGAATAGAGTTTGAATATGTAACTTAATAAAAATAATGAAGATAAGTCGATTGAGGGCGCTATTGAGTATAACCTTGGTCGACTTTTTTATAAATATTAAAAACTTTATAAGGAGTAATGCTATCTATCCTTATATTTATATAATAATAAATTATTCATTAGCATATAATTTAGAGAATTACATATTGGAGGGAAAAAATGAATAATAAAAATCGTTACCATTCAATATTGGAATCAATATATAAAAATATAGAATATTACAAATATATGATTACATTAAGTAGTAATCCATACCAAAGGATATTTTATGAGAGTCAGCTTTATAACGAAAGATTGCATCTTAATTACTGGAAAAATTATTACTACCATAGGATAAACCATCAACAAAGTCAGTTAAATCTAAGGACACATCCATATCAACGGAATTTACCCGAAGAAAGAGTATTTACCGTTGAGGAATTAGCACAGTATGATGGTTCAAATGGAAAGCCTGCCTATGTAGCTGTAAATGGCATTGTTTATGATGTAAGTTTAGAGGCAACCTGGGGAGGAGGAACCCATTTCGGTATGTATGCTGGAAAAGATTTGACTGCTCAATTTAATGGGTGTCATGGTGGTAGGCTTGAGGTTTTAAGAAATTTACCTCAAGTAGGTGTTTTAGATGAATAGTTTTGGAGGTAATCACTTGAATAATACGTCTTTCAAATGTCCAATCCTTGATTCAAAGGATATGACAGCTAAAAAAATTATTGACCTAGCAATAAAAGAAGTAAGGAGTTCAGAATATAAAAAGTTAAATTTAATCTGGTTAGAAGCTACTGGATGTTCTGGTAATATAATCTCTTTGTTAAATGCCCAAAACCCAGATGTAATTTATTTATTTAAAGAGATGGTTACATTAACTTATAGCAATAGCTTAATGGCAGCAGAAGGGGAAGAAGCCTTTCAACAATTTTTAGATACCCTTGAAACAGAATTTATTTTAGTAGTTGAGGGGGCTGTGGCAACCAAAGATCAAGGACTTTATAATGTTATAGCAAGATATAAGGGGAAACTGGTTACAGCAATGGAAGCAGTAAAACTGGCAGGAGAGAAAGCAAAAGTTGTTTTAGCAGTAGGTACCTGCGCTTCTTTTGGAGGTCCCTCTGCAGCAAGACCCAACCCTTCAGGAAGCGTTAGTGTTAGTGATTTTCTAGATAGAGAAGTCATAAGATTGCCTGGGTGTCCTTGTCATCCAGATTGGGTAATAGGGACCATAGCCAATCTCATTGCCTTTGGTATGCCTGAGTTAGATGAGAAGAATAGACCCATCATCTTTTATGGTATAACTGTTCATGATCAATGCTCTAGAAGGTCCAGTTTTAATAAAGGAATATTCGCTAAAAAGCTAGGAGATCCTGAATGCATGTTCAAATTGGGATGTAGAGGACCTATAACAAAAACAGATTGTCCTGTAAGGCAGTGGAATGGCTATGTCAATTGGCCAATAGAAGATAATACACCGTGCATTGGTTGTGCTCAGGAAAGATTTCCAGATGGAATGGAACCCTTTATAAGATATTAAATATTTTTTTGGAGGAAACTATGGGAAATAAAATTACAATTAATCCGCTCACTCGTATTAGTGGATTTCTCCAAATACAAGTAGAAGTGGAGAAAAATCAAATTATAGATGCTAAAAGTAGCGGCATGCTTTTTAGGGGATTTGAAAAAATGTTAAGAGGTAGGCCGCCTATAGATGCTATTTATTTTACACAAAGAATCTGTGGTATATGTTCTACAGCCCATGCAATGGCTTCTACTCTAGGTTTAGAAGATATTTTAGATGTTTCTCCAAATAAAAATGATGAAATGCTCAGAGACTACATGCATGGTTGCGAATTTATTCAAAATCATATTAGACATTTTTATCAATATACTTTACCAGATTACGTAAGAGGACCTGAAATAAAGCCTTTATATACAACCAATAATGATTATCGACTACCAGAAAATCTAAATAGAAAATTAGCACAACATTACCTAGAATCAATAGAGTATAGTCGATTAGCCCATGAAATGCTTGCAGTCCTTGGAGGTAAGGTACCACACAGCCATGGTATCTTTGTAGGAGGTGTTACTGTTAATTATGATGCTTCTAAATTTATAAAAATAAAATCAATTTTAAAGTCTATTAAGGACTTTGTTATAACTAGAATGATACCAGATGTCTATACCATTTCAGAGTATTATAAGGATTATTTTGAAAATGGAGTAGGTTATAAGAATTTAATGACCTATGGAGTTTTTGATACTTATATAGAAAAAGAATTATATTATGTGGGCCCAGGAGTATTCTTGAATGGTAAAAGACAAGAATTGGATACCAGTAAAATCACCGAGGATATTCATTATTCATGGTATGAAGCAAACCAGGTGGAACAAGACCCTTCAGAGGTAACCATTGATGAAAATGTCTATAAAGAGGGAGCATATAGTTGGGTCAAAGCACCAAGATATAAAGGTTATTCTATGGAGGTAGGACCATTAGCTAGAATGTGGTTAAGTGGTCTATATACCAGAGGAATTTCAACTATGGATAGAACCATTGCTAGGACATTAGAGATTAAGAGAATTATAGAAATTCTAGAAGGATTTTTAGAGAGAATAGAGACTATACCCACTGTTCAAGGGAGATATGAGTTTCGTGATAGCGGATACGGTAAAGGCTTAATAGATACAACCAGAGGTGCATTAGGTCATTGGATAGGGATTAAAGAGAAAGTTATAAAAAATTATGGCATCATCACACCTACTACATGGAATACTTCTCCCATGGATTCCAAGGGGCTTAAAGGTGTGATTGAAGAGGCCTTAATGGGTACTAGGATTCAGGATGTTAAAAACCCAGTGGAGATAGGAAGAATTGTTAGGTCTTTTGACCCCTGTATTTCTTGTGCTACCCATGTGCAAAGTGATCAATATTCACCATTTGAGATTAGGGTTGTTTGATTATGAGAACAAAATGTATTGCTATAGGGAATAGAATTATGGGAGATGACAGTATAGGCATTAAGGTTTTAGAAAAACTTGCAGCAGAATTGGAAAAAGAAGAAATACAAGTTATATTTGGAGAGACAGATATTGATTATGCACTAAGCAAGATAGATAATAGAGATTTTTTATTTATCATAGATTCAACTTATTTCAATATAGCTCCTGGAACATTAACATTTACACCTATTGAAAAAGCAATGATTGGGCAGCATCAACCCATTTACTCCCAACATCAACCCAGTTTAATTAACTTATTAAAGACATATAAGAAATCAGTTAAAGGGTATATTATAGGAATTGAAATAGAAAAAATACACTTTAGTTTAGAGTTAAGTGAAACACTAAGAAAAAAGTTTTTGAGTATATGTGAAGAAATTCATAAATTTATCTATCAAACCATAAGGGGGATTTAACATGCATGATACTTTTTTATTGAATAAGATTTCTAATGTACTAAAAGAAATATGTAATGAAAATAAAATAAATAGAATTGAACAATTTACGTTAGTGGTAAATCATGATAGTCATATATATGAAGAAAACTTACTAGAGCATTTAAAACTTCATAATCCAAATATAATATCAAAGGAACTTAGAATTGAAATACAAAGGGAGAATATAGAGCAACAGACTGCGATTATTAAAAGTATTCAGGGTGAGACCGTTGGAAAATAATAATTCCAATAAAAGGAGATATTTTCTTAAAATACAGGGAGTAGTCCAGGGGGTAGGTTATAGACCTTATGTATATAATCAAGCAATTATTTTTAATATTAAGGGATGGGTAAGTAATCAGGGAAGTGCTTTAGTGGTGGATTTAGAGGGAGAACGAAATAACATAAAAACATTTTTAACTAGAATAATAAAAGAACCTCCTAAACTTGCTAATATAGAAAAGGTTGAAGTAGTACCTAAAAGGTTTACAGGTCATAAAGAATTTAATATTATAAAAAGTTCTTTTGGTGAAAATGAGGTTAAGTTTGTTGCTGTAGATGTTGCCACATGTCCAGAGTGCCTTGGTGATGTTCTTAATCCATCTAATTCAAGATATCAGTATGCTTTTACAAACTGTACATCCTGTGGGCCCCGTTATTCTATTATTAAAGGATTACCATATGATCGAGTAAATACGACTATGAAGGCTTTTGAAATGTGCTCAATATGTGAAAAAGAATATAATGATCCAACTAATAGAAGATTTCATGCACAAGCCAACTGTTGTCCAAATTGTGGTCCTTCTTTGAAATTATTAACTTCAAAAGGCCAAGATGTATTAAGTGAAGATCCAATTAGAGATACGATTAATTTTATTAAGCAGGGGAAAATAGTTGCTATTAAAGGACTAGGAGGATTTCATTTAGCTTGTGAAGTAGAGAATGAAAAAACTATAGAAGTCTTGAGAAAGAGAAAAAATAGACCCCATAAACCTTTTGCTATTATGGTGAAAGATATTGAGACCGCCAAAAGGTTAGCTTATATTAGCAAAGAAGAGGAGCAGGTATTATTAAGTAATAAAAGGCCTATTTTAATTCTAAATAGAAGAGAAGTTAGCATATTACCAGAAATAATTGCTCCTAATACGAAAAAAATAGGTGTTATGCTCCCATACACACCCTTACATTATTTATTGTTTGAGCAGAATATTTCTTTTCTTGTAATGACTAGTGGAAATGTGAGTGGAGGACCAATTCAATACGAGAATGATAAAGCGGTAGATTATTTAAGAAATATTGCTGATTATTTTTTAGTACATAATCGTGAAATTAATATCCCTGTGGAAGACTCAGTAGTAAAAGTTATAGATAATAAGGAAGTTGTTATAAGAAGAGCTAGGGGATATACCCCTTATGTTATCAATATGCGGGTGAACAATGAAATAATAGCCTTTGGTGCAGAACAGAAAAATACCTTTTGTCTTTCTAAAAAAGGTTATGGATATTTGAGCCAGTATTTAGGTGACTTAAAAGATTTTGATGCTTACAGTACTTATGAAAAAGCAGTTGATAACCTAACTGAATTATTAGGGTTTACTCCAAATATGTTAGCATTTGATTTACAGTCAAGATTTTTATGCTTACAATATCCTAAATATCAATCGAAGAGAAAAGTTGCTGTACAACACCATCATGCCCACATGGTGAGTTGTATGGTAGAACATAACCTATGTAACTCTGTAATTGGAGTGGTTTTTGATGGGACAGGGCTAGGTACAGATGGAACCATATGGGGTGGAGAATTTTTAGTTGGAACAAGAGAAAGTTTTAATAGGGTAGGACATCTTAAATATGTGACAGTACAAGGCGGAGATAGAGCAATAGAAGAACCATGGAGAATTGCCCTAAGCTATTTACATTCAATGAATTATGATGTTACTAAAGTTTTTAAAGATATAGATGAAGAAGAAATCTATATGGTGACACAGGCATTAGAAAAAAAAATAAACTGTTTTAAAACATCTAGTATGGGAAGATTTTTTGATTGTATCTCATCCCTACTAAACATACGACATCGAATTACCTATGATGCTCAGGGAGCTATTGAATTAGAGAATATGTTAAACCCTTATATTAAAGAAAGTTATGAGTATTGCATTATAGAGAAAGATAATATACATCAAATTGATTATGACAGGATTATACTTGGTGTTTTAAGAGATATGGAAAAGAAAATTCCTACTTCTGTTATTTCAGCTAAATTCCATAACACAATTGGTAATGCAACGGTAGACTTAGTTTGTAAAATAAGAAAAAAGTATGACATAAAACAAGTTGTTCTAAGCGGAGGAGTTTTTCAAAATAACTATTTATTATTATATGTATTAGAAAGACTAAAGGAGAGAGGTTTTACTGTTTATTATAATCAGCAGATTCCCACTAATGACAGTGGTATTTCAGTAGGACAATTAGCTATAGCAGATGCAATAGAAAGGAAGGGGTAGAATGTGTATAGCAGTTCCTGGTCAAATTATAGATATTTCTAATATACAAGCCACAGTAAATATAATGGATGTAGAAACAACAGTTAACATACAATTGATTAATGAGCCTAAGGTCGGAGATTATGTATTAGTTCATGCAGGATGTGCTATTGAGAAGGTGGATCGAGCATACTTTAATGATTTATATAATATTTTTAAAAGTATTTTAGAGAAGGATGAAAGAAGAGATGGATAAGAGGTTAATACAGAATTTAATTAAAGAAATAAATATAATGGCTGATAAAGAAATTAAAATTATGGAGGTATGTGGTACCCATACACAAATGATAGCTAAGCTAGGAATTAGGTCAGTATTGTCTCCTAAAATAAAACTATTGTCGGGACCTGGGTGTCCAGTATGTGTAACCGATGAAAAATATATTGATACAGCAATTGAAATGTTAAACAATTATGATGTTACTATTGCTACTTTTGGAGATTTATTAAGAGTCAAGGGAACAAAAAATTGTTTGATAGATGAAAAAAGCAAGGGAAAGAATGTGAGAATCATTCACTCCCCTTTAGATTTAATAGAAATGGCAGAAGTTAATAAAGATAAAAAAATTATATTTCTTGGGGTAGGATTTGAGACTACTGCACCAATTATTGCCTTAGCTATTAAAACTGCTTTTGAAAAAAGGCTTAATAATTTATTCTTTCTTACATCCATAAAGCTAATGAACCCAATCTTACATTACATATTAAAACAACCAGAGAGTCAGATTCAGGGATTAATTTGTCCAGGACATGTAGCCTCTATAAAAGGTGCTAAATACTTTGAATTTATAGTAGATGATTACAATATTCCAGCGGTTGTATGTGGATTTAAAGCCCTGGATATTTTAGGAGGCATTCATTATTTAGTTAAACAGATTAGTAATAATGAAAAGAGAAACTTTAAAAATTTGTATAAAAGATGTGTAAAACCTAACGGAAATCCTACTGCTAATCAATTGATGGAAGAGGTGTTTCAAGTTTCCTATGGAGAATGGAGGGGAATTGGAAATGTGGAGAACTCTTTTTTAACAATTAATAAAAAGTATGAGAATCTTGATGCAGAAAAAAACTTTATAGTAAAAATTGAAAGTCAAAAACACATAACTAAATGTGAATGTAGTGACATTTTGCTAGGGAATAAAACACCGAGAGAATGTCAACTTTTTAGTAGGATATGTAATCCTTTAAGTCCTCATGGGCCTTGTATGGTATCCACAGAAGGAGCTTGCGCTATCGCGTATCGATATAGGGAGGAAATGTAGGATGGAAAATAATATTAAGTTAATACACGGTGATGGTGGTAAGGATACAAGTCTACTAATTAAGGAGATTTTCCATAAGCATTTTAATAATAACCTGTTAATAAACTCTCTTGATGCTTCTGTATTTGAAGTCAATCAAGGTAAACTGGCTTTTACAACAGATTCATTTGTAGTGAAGCCCTTATTCTTTTCTGGAGGAGATATTGGAAAACTAGCTGTTTGTGGAACTATAAATGATTTAGTTGTATCTGGAGCGAGTCCACTTTATATTAGTTGTGGATTTATTATTGAAGAGGGATTTAGTATTGATTTACTTGAACAGGTTGCCTGGTCAATGGGTGAAATATGCAAAGAAACTGGAGTAAAGATTGTTACTGGAGATACAAAGGTAGTAGAAAAGGGATCTGTAGATGGGTTATTTATTAATACTTCTGGAATTGGAGTGATAAATAGAGGATATGAACAAAAGCCAATTAAAGAAGGGGATAAAGTTATTGTAACTGGAGGTATAGGTGAGCATGGTACAACTATAGCTATAGAGCGATATGAAATGAAAGTGAAAGGAAATCTCAAGAGTGACTGTATGCCACTAAATAAGATGATTGAAAAACTTGAAAAATATGCAGATAATATCAAATTAATGAAAGACCCAACAAGGGGAGGATTAGCAACTGCATTAAATGAAATCGCAGAAAGTGCTGGAATGGGAATTCATTTACAAGAGGAACATATACCAATAAAAAAGGAAGTTATGTCAGTTAATCAACTTCTCGGATTAGATCCTTTATATTTAGCGTGTGAAGGTCGTATGATATTAGTAGTTGATCAAAAGGAATGTGAGAGTATATTAAAAGAAATTAGACAATGTGAAGGATATGAAGATTCAGCAATAATCGGAAGTTTTGTTAGTAGTGGAGCTCATCCCATAGTATTCATGGAAACGCTTATTGGGGGAAGAAGAATTATAGGAACATTAGAGGGAGCTATGTTACCAAGAATTTGCTAATATAAACTCTACTTCTAATTACTATGTTATAAATATTTCTTTTGAAGTACTATAGAATTATTGCAAAGAGACACAAAGTTTAAAGTAAGAAGTGTACTCCTAATAAGTATAGAAAATAAAGAATGCTCAGTGTTGATAGCACTAAGCATTTCTTTTTGATATTAGTGGCTATAGCTTTATTCAGCAGCTTCTGCATTTTCTTTAGTTTCATGAATTGTACCATATGGATGTTGAGGTGGAGCATAAATAGAGTATAGTTTGAGAGTCTTGTTACCTGTATTAATCAGATTATGCCATTATCCAACAGGTATAATGAAGACATAATCATCAAACACTTTTCTTTGAAAATTCAAATTATCTTTGCTATCACCTATCATAACAAGACCCTGACCTTCTTCAATCCGTACAAACTGATCAAGATTAGGATGGATTTTTAATCCTATGTCTTCTCCAACATTGATACTCATCAAGGTAAGTTGCAAGTAGTTTCCTGTCCATAAGGCGGTGAGGAAGTTAGTATTTTGCTGAGTAGCTTCCTCAATATTAACAACAATGGGCGCTGGCCCGTAATCCTTTAATTTAGTAAACTGTCTTGGGTTATACATTGGTGCATTACCAAAAGAACTATTATGCGTTTTAGTATTAATAAAGTGCCAAAACACATGTCGAGTGTGTAGATTACATAAAAAGAAAGATCCTTGATAAAAAATCAGTTTATGTAACAATGACACACCATGCATGTAGAGTGCTGCTCACTGTTAAAGTTGAAGTAGTAGGTGTGGTGGTTGTAAAAACAAAGTTAACAAGAAAGTCTACAGAGCTAATAAAGTTAACAAAACTTATTAGCTCTTTTGTGTTAGTCTAGAATTATATCGAATGAACCTTACCATAAATAACGACAAAATGCTCTAACCTATTATATGGAGCGAAAAAATAGATTTTAAATTTTGAGGTCAGTTTTTTGCTATTATCACAGCGATCGGTTATTTCTGATTATCTTTGGACTTATACTTATGTCAAAGTCATTAGTAATTACTCGTTTGGGGTAAATTAGAACCGTCCCCTGTAATTATGCGTTGCTAATTAACAGCATCGGCAAATCGCTTATATTCATATGCTAAAAACAGAACTGTGCCACCCATATCAGCCATATCAATCCCTTCTTTGTTAAGAGACTCATAGATACTGTGTATCCCTTTGCTTAAGGTGGTCAGTTCATAATCTACATTGATTTCTGGGTTTCTTAGTCCGCTTTTAATAGCATATACCTTTGAAGCGTTTTCCAGTGCTTTATCAACAATGGCCATAAATCTGCTTTCTCGCTCTTTTGAGATAACAGATCTCATTTTGGTAATCTCTGTTCTCAAATAGAAGTTTAATACGTTGAACTGTGTTGCGATATCATCTAATGTTTTTTTTCGATGTTCATCATGAACTTTATCAGGCTTATCATTCAGAAGAGAGCTATAGCTGCAGAGATGTTCAATATGTGTATCTATCAGTTGATATGAATCACTAATGGCTTCGTATAATCTATGTAGTTGATCTTCCACTATTGAGAGGGTTGTCTCATTATGGACTCTCGTTGTTTCCAGTTGAACGTAGAACCTCAATAAGTTTATTCTTAACATACAGTCAGCTAAGTTTTTTTTGTTATCGTTGATTTCATTGCTTAAGTTTGAAATCGTTTCAATGGACTCGGTGCTGTCTATTTCACTGGATATCTGTTCTAAATATTTGTAGATACTATTAAGTTCTGTTGTGATTCCATCAGCTTCCTCGGAAAGGACTGCACAATCAACTTGCTTTAACTTATTACTAATGGCTTTTAAAATTGATAGTGTTTTTCTTTTCGCTTCTCTTACAACTTTACTTATACTGCCTGCTTTTTCACTAACTTTTCTTAGAATATTTTCATATATTAGTTCAATCAACTCAATAAGAATTTCTGTTATTTTGTTGAATTTTTGATCTATGATTCTTTCAAGTTGGTGAAAGTCCCCTTAAGAAACTAAATTGTGAATTTGTGAAGCCTGACTGTCTTTTTTCTTCTTTTGTTCTATTTTGTGAAAAATATCTTTAAATTATAGAGATGATAGTATATAAAATTAAATACAAAGTTTAAAATTTAGCTTGACCCAATTCCTTCACTGTAATAATTACCATTTATCGTATGATATATGAGTTAGCCTGTCTATCCTGGCTACTGCAAGGAATCAAATAATTGTTTAATACAAGTTTGTTATTTTGTTAATTTTTTAATTATTCTTGCAAATTTTGTCGAATTTTATTATAATTCATATTATACAGAATTAAATATTAATTATAAAAACTTTTCTATAAAAAAATTGCATATATTTTTTATTATTAATCTGGTTGATAAATGCGGGAGAGAATCTTATAAAAAAGATCGCCGAAGGGACAAACTACTAGATATTGCCTATCTTTTAGTGAAATTTTCAGGCAAATGTACCGTATTTTGACAGAGCTCTGGAAAACTTTTCAAGTACCCATGGAGCAATTCTATATTTAGAAGAAACTCTCAGGTTCAAGACAGAGAAACAGGCGATATAACTTGTCTATTTCTCTGTCTTTTTTTATGCATTTCACAATATTTCTAATAGTCTTTTTATTCATTGGTAAATTAATACTTTTTATAATGCCAATCTTATTATATCTATTAAATTAAAAATTCACATCTTAAAATAATGATACATCGTACAGTTATTTCAATGGTTAATGTAATGTATTTATTGCATTTTATATAGACATATTACTTTAACAATGAATATAAAAAATAAACTACTATAGATCCACAAATTTTATAGCAGTTTATTTTAAAAAATTAAATATCAAGTTTTGATGTAGCTTGTCTATAGTATTTTTCATCAAAAAATTTTCTTGATATTCTATTTTATAAGGAGGTGAACAACTATAGTTATTGTAACAAGGTAGACGTACTAAATTATATTGCAAACATAAAAATATTTTATTCAGGAGGATGAGTATGGAATTATTTTCAAATCTTGTTACTATCCTAGGTGATTTTGCCTGGGGACCTTTTATGATTGTTATGCTTGTTGGGACAAGTTTATTTCTAAGTGTTGGGACAAAGTTCCTACAATTTAGAAAAATGCCCTTAGCATTTAAACTACTATTATCTAATCGTGAATCTAATGAAGATGGAGATATGTCGCCATTTGCAGCTCTTATGACCTCCCTTGCTGCAACCATTGGTACTGGAAATATTGCTGGGGTTGCAACAGCAATTGCTGCTGGTGGGCCTGGTGCAATCTTTTGGATGTGGGTTGTGGCATTAGTAGGTGGTGCAAGTAAATATACTGAAGCAGTTCTAGCTGTTAAGTTTAGAGAAATAAATGAAAACGGAGAAAGATCCGGTGGCCCAATGTACTATATCAAAAATGGTATGGGCAAAAAATGGGCATGGCTAGGTTGGTTGTTTGCACTTTTTGGTGTTATAGCATGCTTTGGACCTGGGAACTTAGTTCAATCAAATGCGGTTGCTAGTGTTATGAATAGCTCTTTTGGTGTTCCTTATTTAGTAACTGGTATTATTGTTGCTATTGCAACTGCTATTGTTCTAATCGGTGGAGTAAAATCTATCGGTAAAGTTTCAGATAAAGTTGTTCCATTTATGGCAGGAGTTTATATTGTTGGTGCACTAGTAATTCTTATTCTACATGCAGATAAAATTCCTGCTGCTTTTGGTATGATATTTTCTAATGCATTTACTGGTCATGCAGTACAGGGTGGCGTTTTGGGCACCGTTATTCGTTTTGGTGTAGCTCGTGGCGTATTTTCCAATGAAGCAGGTCTTGGTACTGCTGCTATTGCCCATGGTGCTGCTGCTACAAAAGATTCTGTAAAGCAAGGTATTATAGGTTCTTTAGGATCTTTTATTGATACATTAATGGTTTGCTCTATGACTGCTCTTGTAATATTAGTTTCTCCTGCAATTAAAATTGGACAAGATGGTATCTTACAACTTTTGGCCTCAGATGGTGCAATATATCCTGTTACTATGAAGGCAGAACTTGCATCTCAAGGTATTGATCTAATTAGTGGTGCTGCTCTTACTTCTACAGCATTTAAGATGGGATTACCTGGACCTGGGGATTTTATCATTGTTTTTGGTCTAATCTTTTTCTCTTACTCAACAATCCTTGGATGGTACTACTATGGTTCAAAATGTCTTGAGTATATTGCAGGAGTCAAAGCTGTTGAAGTATACAAGTGGCTTTGGATTGTAATGTGTGTTGTGGGTGCTGTAATAAAGCTTGATATTGTATGGGGTCTATCTGATGCCTTTAATGGTTTGATGATACTTCCCAATCTTATTGGTATGCTAGCACTTAGCCCATTAGTATTTAAAATGACAAAAGACTACGAAGCAAATGAATTAAAAAAAAATATACTGAAATAGTTTCAAAAAAAAAGTAAAAGATATCGTACGATATCTTTTACTTTTTTTTGAATAAAATTATTTCCTTAATTTAAATTATATTGCATTTTAATTTCAAACTCCTTGTTATTTAGTACAATTTTAGAGATATAGAACATAAAATAAAGGAAATATACCATATATCATGGGGGACGATTTCTAATGATATACAACTCAAACACACACTATGCGTGTGTGAATAGACATATCTAAGGCACGGTTCTTATGATATATTTATGTTCTTATAACGATATATAAATTACCTAAATAACCACTTATGACGAGGAATAAGAATTTTTCATACCTCAAATCAAGAAATAAATTCAACTCCAAAGATTGTCTTTTAATATGATTATTCTCTTAAATTCTATGAATATACTATCCTTAAAATGAAGACTATGAAAATGAGAAGGATGTTTATGAGATTAAATATGAGTTAGATACGTGTAAATGGTTTTTGTTTAAAAAGTGAAGCAGAATAAATTGGAACTTACAGCTCTTTTTTTGTTACTGCTTTCTCCGTATATAGTTGATATAATGATAATAGTATAATTATTTAAGAGAGATAGGTGAATAAGGAAGGAGGCATATATGTACAAGAAAATTTTATTATTTATGCTTGTTGTTATTATAACAACTATCGGAGCAGTCTTTGGAACATTATTTTTCAAATCTATAGATCCATATGCAGGAATTAAT
>DAOUQG010000142.1 GCA_030625765.1 Thermohalobacteraceae bacterium
TGAAAAAGTTATTGCAAGGAATTATTCTAATTTTGGAGGAATGGGCTTTGACTCTATAATGTATATTAATGGTAATGATGCATTTATGAAAATGCCGATAGTTGGGAAGTATTATGTGATGGATAAAATGATTAATTCAGATAAATCCGAAGATATAAGTTTTTTAATTATTTCTGAGAAATCGATAAAAGCTATAAGTCAAAAATGGGTTGATTTGCTGAATAATGAAGATGTAGTATCAGGAGAAAAATCACTGCTTAGTACAGAGGATGGAGAAGTCAAAGCTACACGTTTTACAATCAATCTCAGTGAAGAACAGCTAAAGACATTGATAAATGATGCAATTATAATACTAAAAACTGATGATAACCTAAAGAATATGTATTCAGCTCAAGCTCTTAACATGAAAGGTGCTAAATCGTTAGATGAAGTATTCGAAAATTTAAGATTGAAGCTTTCTGATATTGAAATAAGTAATATAAGATATGAATCATACATTGACATAGATGGCTATATAGTACAAAAAAACATTGAGATGGAGATTAAGTATTCAAACGTAGAATCAGGAGAAGTTGAAAGGCAAAAAATAGTGCTTCAAAGTAAAACGTGGGATATTGGAAATGAACAGATGTTTGATTTTCCTGAGCTTACAGATGAAAATACGTTAGAACAAGATAATATTAATCAAGGGATACCATTTTTGTTTGAAAATCTATTCGATAATGCTCAAAAGGAGGGGCAATAAAATGACATTATTACAAATAAGCAATCTTCAAAAGTATTATAAGGATGTAAACGCAGTAGACAGCATTAGTTTTGATGTAAAAAAGGGTGAGGTTTTTGGGTTGTTAGGACCTAATGGCGCAGGAAAATCTACTACTATTTCAATGATATCAACTCTTATTAAGCCTACTTCAGGGCAAATAACCTACAATGGAGAAAGTATATTAGAAAATCCAAAAGCTATACAGCAAAAATTAGGTGTTGTTCCTCAAGAAATTGCTTTATATCCATCTTTATCAGGATATGAAAATTTGAAATTTTGGGGTCATTCATATGGGTTGAGAGGAAATGAGTTGAAAAATAGAATAGCGGAGGTTGCTGAAATAATTGGACTAAAAGATAGATTAAAGAAAAAAATCGAAAAATATTCAGGTGGAATGAAGAGAAGAATTAATATTGGAGCAGCTTTGCTTCACAAACCAGAATTACTTATTATGGATGAACCTACTGTTGGAATAGATCCACAGTCAAGAAACCATATTTTAGAAACAGTTTTAGAGCTTAACAAACAAGGTATGACTATTATATATACTAGTCATTATATGGAAGAAGTAGAGTTTCTTTGTTCAAGAATAAGTATTATGGATAAAGGAGAAATTATAGCATCTGGAACGCAGGAAGAACTAATTGAAATTGTTAAAGGGCAGAAAAAAATTAATCTTAAATTTGATCGAATTACTAAGGAACTTACGGAAAAAATTAATTCAATTAGCTATGTTCAAAATATTGATACTCAAGATGAGGAAATGGTCCTGGCTACTCAAAATGGAGATAATATTTTCAAGGATTTAATATCTAAGGTTAGTGAGACGGATAGTAATATTCTATCAATAGATATTAAAAAGCCTAATCTTGAAGCAGTGTTTTTACATTTAACTGGTAGAGCTTTGAGAGACTAGGGGGGATACTATGAAGGTGATTGATATAATTCTAAAGGATTTAAAGGTTTTACTAACTGACAAGAAAACTATTGGAATTATGATACTTATGCCAGTAATCATTACTACTATACTTGGAGCTGCATTAAGCAATATGTTTAGTATTGATGAAAACAAAGAACAGATAACAATAGCAGTTGTAAAAGAATATGATTATGGAAAAGAAGTAGATCTTTTTATAAATACTCTTCAAAGTGAACAATTTTCACAAAACATGAATGGCAGTCAGATGATGAATATAACCGAGCAAATTATGAAATTCAATATGGAAGAAATGTTTTTCAAGAATTTCTTAGAAAATGAAGATATAAAAGGAATCTTAAATTACAAAGTAATTGAGAAAGAAGAAGCAAAAAGCCTGTTAGACCAGAACAAGATTTCTAGTATAGTAATACTTCCAGATAAATTTATTTATGATATGTATATGAACTTTTCTACTCCTTTCAGAAATGAAATATATATCGAAGTGATTGGAGGGTCGGCAAATTATATTCATAATCAAATAGTTGAGGGAATTATGAAAGGATTTTCAGAAAAGGTATCTTCATTAATAATTGGAAAAAATGTTTATCTCCAAATTGGTACGGCTGAAGGTATTGACATGAGTACTTTATTTAGCTATAAGAATGTAATTGACGATATCAGTAAGACTTTAGAAAGTGCAAATATTACTCTTAAAACAGAGAAAGTGAACAGAAAAAAACCATTATCAAGTTTTCAGTTTTACGCAGCTGCTATGACTGCAATGTATATATTGTTTACTGCAGGTGAAGGTGGAAAACTTCTTTTAGAGGAGAAAGAAAATTTGACATATCAGAGAATGGCGGTAGCAGGTGTATCGAAGAACAAGGTTGTATTAGGAAAATATTTTACAATTTTCTCTTTTGCATTGCTTCAGATAACAATTATGATTGCATACTCAAGTCTAGTATTAGGAGTTGATTGGGGCAATTCAATTCTAGTTTCTATAATAACATTGTGTGCGGCTTTTGCTATAGCTGGCTTAGGAACTATGCTATCTGCTATATCATATAGCTGTGGGAGTTATAAAATGGCTGATGTTTTTCAATCGATTATAGTTTTTATGCTATCACTATTTGGCGGAAGCTTTATGCCAATAGAAGTATTACCAAGGATATTCAAAAAAACAAGTAATTTCATTCCAAATGGCGTAGCACTTAAAGCATATAAAAATGTAATGTTAGGGAACGGAATAAAAGAAATATTGACATCTCTTTTAGTATTAATTGCTATGGGAGTGATTATGACGCTTATTTCTATATATATACTAAAAAGGGAAGAGGGGTGGAAAAATGTTAAGTATAATTTTGCTGAGACTTCAAAGATTGAAGGGTGAGTATCATGTATTTTTGATAATGACAGTACTAAGCTTGGTGTTTTCATTTATATTTGGGATGACACAAAGCCAAGACTTTACACCCACTGTCCTAATAGTTGATATGGATGAAAGCACTTATTCTCAAATGGTTATTGACGAGTTTAAAAATGATAACACTTTTAGGTATTCAGTTGCAAATTATGATGCTGCTGCTACACAAGTAGAGGATGGGAAGGTACTAGCGTCAATAGTTATATATGAAGGTTTTGATACTGATATAAGGAATAACAATATACCTTCCATAGGAGTTATAAAAACAAAGGAAGATAGAGACATTTTCACCTTAAACAGTATTGTAGCAAACATTACAAGCAAGGTGATAGGAAATACTAACATAGCTGAAATAGCTTCAATATATGTAAGTGAGCTTGCTGATGCTGATAAAGACACATTATTTGATAAAGCATATAACATGGCAGTTGAAGACTGGAGATATAAAAAACCGGTATTTATTGAAGCAAGTACATTGGAACAAGGCGCAGGATTTAGTGACGATAATCTAACACATAGTATTATAGGATTTTCATTATTTTTCTCAATGTATACTATAGTGTTTGCTATAGGAGAAATATTAAATGATAGAAAGAATAACACATGGCAGAGAGTACTAGTTTCTCCAATATCAAAGATTTCAATATTGGGTGGACACTTAGTAGTTACATTCTTAATAGGGCTAGTTCAAGTAAGTGTATTATTTATATCAGGAAGGTATTTATTTGATATTAACTTTGGAGTTAATTTAGGAGTTATATTGCTTATACTTTCAGCATTTGTTTTTACAGTTACATCGTTAGGGTTATTTTTATCAGGAATTGTAAAGACTCATTCTCAGTTAGCTGCAATGACACCAATAATCCTTACTGGTACTTCTATGTTAGGAGGTTGTATGTGGCCTCTTGAAATAGTTAATAACAAGATTGTTTTAGCTTTAGCAAATATAACACCTCAGAAATGGGCAATACAGGCTATGGAATCAATAGCTATTCATGGGAAGGGATTAAATGAAGTTGTTTTTCCAGCTTTAGTTTTGACAGTAATGGGTTTGATTTTCTTTGGATTAGGAGTTAAATTAGTAAGATTTGAATAAGGATGTATATAACCTAAATGAAATTATAATTTCATTTAGGTTATTTTTTGTTATAATGAAGTTATAATGAATTGCAACAATACAAAGGAGTATATCTATGAAAAATAATTATGTTAGATATAATTATCTGTTGAGAAACATAGTGTTAGCAACAATATTTATTAATATTTTTTTTAGATATAAGGAATACCCAAAGTCTTTAGTAATATATTTGGGATTGTTTATTTGTATATTAGTAAATGATTATATTAGACATAATTTACTTTTAGCAAATATGAATAAATGGTTTAAAATATCACTAATATTTTCAATTATTAGTGGAGCTGTATTAGTGTATTTTCTTAGAGGTTATACAGATGTATATTTGTTCATTATTATATATGAAATTGTTATGTTTTTAGAAGGATATTTTTTAAAGTTGATATTAGCTATTCAAGTTTCATGTGTATGTTATATATTTTTCTTTTCAAATGGAAGAATTTCAGATATGCTTTCAAAATCATTTTGGGTTGAAAATAGTATGGATTTTTTGATGATTGTTTTACTTATTGCTTTCTTAATTATTTTCTTTTTATATACTAAGGTTCAAATTAGAGAAAAAATTAGGTTTAGAACATTAAATATGGAGCTTAATGAATCTTACAAAACTCTTCAAGAATATTCACAAAGAATAGAGAAATTAACAATTTCTGAGGAAAGGAATAGAGTAGCTCAGGAAATACATGATTCTTTAGGACATTCGTTAACAGGTTTAATAATGCATTTAGATTATCTTGACAAAGTAGTTGAAAATGATATAGGAAAGACTAGAGACATAATTGTAAAATCACAAGATATAGCTAGACATTGCATGAATGATTTAAGAAAAGCTGTATTTGCATTAAAGGAAGATTATATATCAAATGGATTACGGGCTTCTTTAGATGAATTAAAAATAAATCTAACAGTAAATAATGAGATGGATATTGACTATGAAATAGAACTTAATTTAGAAAAACTATCTCCAAACTTGAAAATATTATTTATAGAACAATTAAAGAAGCTTTAACTAATAGTATCAAGCATGGGAAGGCAACTAAGGTTAATATAAAAATTTTTGAAAAGAATGAAATTATCTATTTAAAAATACAAGATAACGGATTGGGCTGTAACAAAGTAATCGTAGGAAATGGGCTTGTTGGAATAAATGAAAGAATTAATGCAATAAATGGTGAAGTAGTATATACTTCTAAGGAAAGTCAAGGGTTTTGTATAGATATTTCGATACCTTTTCAGGAGGAAAACTATGAAGAATATTCAAGTAATGCTTGTTGATGATCAGTCAATTATAAGAGAAGGTCTTAGAATGATACTAAGCTTAGATGATGAAATAGAGATTATTGGCGAGGCATGTAACGGAAAAGAAGCCATAGAGCTTGTAAAGAATATTAAACCAGATGTAATACTTATGGATATTAGGATGCCAATAATGGATGGGGTGAAGGCTACTGAGATTATAAAAGAAAGATATCCTGATATCAAGATTATTATTTTAACTACATTTAATGAAGATGAGTATATTTTTCAAGGACTGAAAAATGGAGCAGATGGGTATATTTTGAAGGATGTAAAATCTGATGATATAGTGAAAGGGATTAAGACTGTATATAGTGGTAATGTTTTATTGCAGCCAGAAATTGCAACTAAAGTAGTTAGGGCATTAAAGATAGATAGTATGAATAATAGGCAAGAGGAGATTACACGTAATGAGAATTCTAATAATATTATAATTAAAGGTAGATTTGAAGAATTGACAAAGAGAGAGGTTGAAATAGCTTTATTAGTTGCTAAAGGTAAGAGCAATAAGGAAATCAGTAGAGAGTTGTTTATAGCAGAAGGAACGGTAAAAAATCATTTAACTAGAATTTTAGACAAGCTAGAGCTAGAAAATAGAACTCAACTGGCGTTATATGTAAATGAGAAACATGACTAAAGTAACAATAAGGGTTTAATAACCCTTTTTTTATGCCCAAAATAGTTACTTAGGGTGGATGTAATGAAAACCTGCTTGAATTATAATTAATCTATAATTAAAATTTTAAAGCAATTCTTGGAGGTGTTATAATGGAGAAATTAAAAGGGTTAAGTAAATCAATATTTTATATCTCTTTTCCTTTATCTTTTATGGTCTTTATTTTACCAATCTATGCTTCGAACTTAGGAGCTAGTACTCTTGAAATTGGCTTGTTATTTTCAATTTTCTCATTATTTAACATTATTGCAAGACCATTTGTAGGATCATGGATTGATAAAGTAGGAAGAAAAAAGGGATACATTATAGGGTTGATATGCTATTCTTTAGTAATGGTACTATTCTTAATAGGAAATAGCTATAAATATATTTTAGCCGCTAGAATAGTTCAAAGTATAGCATCTTCATTTATGTGGATTAGTGTGTATACAATGATAGCAGATGTTAGTAATGCTAATGATAGAAGTAGGAATCTAGGTCACATAGATCAATTCGCCAATAAAGGAGAAATGATAGGCGCAACTATTGGGTTTACAATATTGTTTAGTAATTTTTCTGATGAACCATTTAAATATTTATTTTTACTATACTTGGTAGTTTCAGCAATAGGAGTATTTTATGGGTTAACTAGGGCTAATGAAACTCTTGCTGAAAATGAAAAAGAAGTAATAGAGGCAATTGAAGAAGAGAAGATTAATGGTAGATACATAAAATTTTTGACAGTAATGGGATTGATGACTCTAGTAACAACTATGCTTTCACCTGTATTATTAATATATCTTAAGGATCATATTACTAAGGATTTACAGCTTATTAGCTTTCTATTTATACCAGCTGCTATATTATCAACATTTCTTCCAAAACGATTCGGGAGATTGGCTGATGTGCATGGAAGAAAAAAAATACTACTTATAGGTATGATTGTTCAAGCTGTTCTTGTAGTATTAATTTCTTATGTTAAAGAGTATTATGGGTTCATGGTCTTATATACAGCTTTTGGAGCTGCAGGTATGTTAAGATTTCCTGCACAAACAGCTTTAGTAACAGAGATTACTGGTGGCAGAAAAAAAGGGAAAAATTATGGACTCTATTGTTTAGCTACAGGGATTGGAGGTGTTATTGGTCCACTATTAGGAAGTGGAATCTATCAATATATGAGTAAGAATACAATATTCTATGTTCAAGGAATAACACTAATTATAGCTTCAGTTGCAATATCTAAAATTCTAGGAAGTGATATGATAGAAAAAAACACTATAATATAGTAGGGTAAGTAAAAATATATTAATGCAGTTACCAAAGCTTAAATCAACTGAGTCAGTTTTACTACTTTCCTGTTCTTTTTGTATAGTTATTATACTAAATGTCACATGATCTTAATAATTATTTCCTAGTAAAAAGATATTTTTATGTGGTATAATCTTAATAGGACCTTTTAATAGTACGTATGTAGGTTATATGTAAGTTTTACATAAATATTACTTTTGAATTATTGAAAATTAACAGATATGAAATAGAATAACAATATGGAAGTGAATATAAATATAAAGGGTGGATACCTATGAAGGCAATAACTAGAGCGTTTTGTTCTGGAGACAGAAAAATATTTTATTTTTTAAATTCTAATATTAAATGTGGGGTACTTGATAAGTTTATGCGTTGTATTACTGAGCTGGGTGGTACGATATTTACTGTTGGTCTAACGCTGTCACTACTGCTTTTTGGCAAAAATATAGTCAGAATGCTTGGATTTAGAATGCTTGTATCTCTATCTATAACTACCTTGTTTGTTCAAATATTGAAAAGATCAGTTTCAAGGGAAAGACC
>DAOUQG010000211.1 GCA_030625765.1 Thermohalobacteraceae bacterium
AAATATCTTTTCCATTGTAGATATTAAATAATCAGTAAATACTAAATTATCATTGTTATCTTTAATATTAGTTTCATTCATATACAGTCTCCTTATAAATATTATTAATTCTATATTAATATTATAGCATATATTGATATATATGTTATAATATTTCTCTATTTTTAAAAATTTACTTTTATTTCGACACAAAACGATTTTACTATGTGCATTAATTGAAGCAAAGTGACGATTCTTCTGTTTCCTTATTAGCTCCTCCAAACATTATGTAGTATATTCCACTTTCACTTTTCTCCCTTGCTCTTCATGTCATCCATATCCGTCTTTTTTACTATGTTTTATCATAAATTAAAAAGTTGTATTCTTAAAAAAATTTAGAAAATTTAAAAATATGATTGACTAATATGAATAACGATAGTATAATGTGAATAATTATTCAAAATAGTATTATAAAAGTGCTGATAGAGAGAAAGATATCTAAACTTTATCTACAGAGAGCTAACGTTTGCTGCGAGTTAGTGTTAAAGAAGATATGCAATGATCACTCTTGAACTGCCTGATCCAAAGGAAGATTCCTAGTAGATTAGGTCGGGTGCTACCGTTACATAGCTAGGGTTCAAGGAATATTCCTTCGACCTGAATGAAGGGTCAATTAATTTTTTGATTGGAACTAGGGTGGTACCGCGAGAATAAACTCTCGTCCCTAAGACAAAGTTTTTGTAGTCTTAGAGATGAGAGTTTTTTTATTTGCTGCCTAAAAGTTCAACAATGTTGAGGAGGTGAAGAATATATCAATAATTAATGTTTTATAGTTCGTATAGAAGAAAGAAAAATAAAGAGAAAAATAAAGAGAAAAAAGAAAGCTAACAGACTATTGTATAGTCTACTAGCTAAAGTAAAAAAACAAAATCAATTAAATACTCATTAATTATTTAGACACAAAAAAGAAATATCCTTTTTTTACGAGCATACATTAAGAAAATTATACAATTTGCTCTATTGAATATGAATTTTGAGGAGTTGAATACATTTGGAAAAGAAACTCATGTGTCGTGTAGATAGTGGTTTAGAAGGTTTGATGAGGGTGGTAGGCATTTTAAGAAGGAAAAGATTTGATATTAAAGGTGTAAATATGGAGGAAATAAAAAATACAGGATTAGCCAATTTAGAAATAACATTAACAGATGAATTTAATTTAGGTGTTGAGCAAGCAATAAATCAAATGGAAAAGCTTGTGAATGTACATGAAGTAAAAGAAGTGAATTGAAAATAGGAGGAATTTAAAATGACAAAAATGTATTATAATGAGGATGCTAATTTAGAGTTGTTAAAGGATAAAAAAGTAGCAGTTGTTGGATTTGGTAGTCAAGGGCATGCCCATGCTCTTAATTTAAAAGAAAGTGGAGTAGATGTAGTTGTAGGTTTATATAAAGGAAGTAAATCATGGAGTAAAGCTGAAGAATATGGACTAGAGGTTTTGGAGGTTGCTGAGGCAGCAAAGAAGAGTGACGTAATTATGATTCTTGTTCCAGACGAGCATCAGAAAAAAGTGTATACAGAAAACATTATGCAAAATTTAGAAGAAGGTAATGCTTTGGCATTTGCTCATGGGTTTAATATCCACTTCAGTCAAATAGTACCGCCCAAATATGTAGATGTATTTATGATAGCACCAAAGGGTCCAGGACATTTGGTTAGGAGAGTATATAGTGAAGGCAAAGGAGTACCTGCATTATTAGCAGTTTATCAAGATTATACAGGAAATGCAAAGGAACTTGGCTTAGCTTACGCTAAGGGTATAGGAGCAACAAGGGCCGGTGTTTTAGAAACAACATTTAAAGAAGAAACAGAAACTGATTTATTTGGTGAGCAATGTGTTTTATGTGGAGGGATAACGGAACTTATAAAAGCTGGCTTTGATACATTAGTAGAAGCAGGGTATCAACCTGAAATAGCATACTTTGAATGCTTACATGAAATGAAGCTGATTGTTGACTTGCTCTATGAAGGTGGCTTCGAAAGGATGAGGTATAGCGTAAGCGACACGGCTGAATATGGAGATTATATGGCTGGTAGAAGAATTATCAACAACGAAACCCGTGAAGAAATGAAAGAGGTTCTTGGAGAGATTCAAACCGGTAATTTTGCTAAAAATTGGTTATTGGAAAATATGATGAACAGACCTGTATTCAATGCCATTAAAAATAAAGAGCTTGAGCATCCTATTGTAGGAGTAGGTAAGAAATTAAGAAGCATGATGGAATGGATTGAAGAATAGGAAGACTACCCCATAGGTCGCTGTTTAAAGCTCTTGGATTAACAAATGAAAAGATAAAAAGACCATTAGTTGGTATTGTAAATAATGGTTTCTGCATCCAATAAAGGAGCGATTTATACCGAATTATAGAATTGAATAGAAAGAAGGTGAAATGATGGAGCTTAGTGGAGGACAAATTGTATTAGAAGGCTTGAAGGAACAGGGCGTTGATACTATATTTGGCTATCCAGGTGGAGCTGTTATACCGTTATACGATGCTCTTTACGATAATTTTGATACATTTACCCATATTATAACTGCTCATGAACAAGGGGCAGTTCATGGAGCTGATGGTTATGCTCGTTCAACTGGAAAAGTAGGAGTATGTTTTGCAACATCAGGACCAGGAGCAACTAATACTATCACAGGAATAGCTACAGCTTATATGGATTCCGTACCATTAGTAATATTTACAGGGCAGGTTCCTAGAACTTTACTTGGAAAGGATTCGTTTCAAGAAGTAGATATAACAGGAATTTCATTGCCTATTACAAAACATAATTATCTAGTAGAAGATATTGAGGATTTACCTTATATAATAAGAGAAGCTTTTTCTACTGCAAGAAGTGGAAGACCTGGACCTGTGCTTATAGATATTCCTAAAGACATTTTTATAGAAAAAACTTCCTATAAGAATGAAGAGGTTTCCTTTGAGCAATATTCAGAAAATGATATAGATGTTAAGCTCTTGGTAAAAGTAACTGAAGCTATAAATAAATCTAAAAGACCCGTTATTTACGCAGGTGGTGGAGTTATTATATCCAAGGCTTCTCAAAAACTCTATGAATTTGCTGAAAAGTCAAATATTCCTGTTGTAAATACATTGATGGGGCTTGGTAGCTTTCCAAGAGATAATTCATTATCATTAGGATTAGTAGGCATGCATGGCTTTAAAGAGGCAAATTTAGCAGTAACAAATAGTGATTTGATTATTGCTGTTGGAGCAAGATTTAGTGATAGAGTTGTGGGAAATGCAAATAAGTTTGCACCACAAGCTCAAGTTATTCATATAGATATTGATAAAACAGAAATAAATAAAAATAAAAGAGCTAATGTATCTATTCTTGGAGATGTAAAACAGATTTTAGAAATATTAGTTGAAAATATTGATTATAAAGATACAACTTCATGGCTAAAAGAAATTGAAGGATGGAAATCAAACACACCCTTAGAAACTAAGGAATTTTCTCCAAGAAATATTATTAAAACAGCCAATGAAATATTAGGTGAAAATACCATTGTTGTGACGGATGTAGGTCAGCATCAAATGTGGACTGCCCAATACTGGAAATTTATTCAACCTCGCAGCTTCTTATCATCAGGGGGCTTAGGCACCATGGGGTATGGACTTGGAGCAGCAATTGGAGCTCAAATTGCAAATCCCGATAAGAAAGTATTACATATAACGGGAGATGGAAGCTTTAGAATGAATTGTAATGAATTGGCTACAGTATCTAAATATAATCTTCCTACTATAACATTGATATTCAACAATAGAACCCTTGGAATGGTAAGGCAATGGCAAAAATTGTTTCAAAATGAAAGGTACTCTGAAACAGATATTGGAGAAGAGGTTAACCATGTTAAACTAGCTGATGCCTATGGAATTAAAGGTTATAGGGTAGAGGATTTATCAAGCTTAGCTGAGGTGATAAAAGAAGTATCAAATGCTAGAAAGTCAGTAGTTATAGATTGCAAGATTGACAAGGATGCATGTGTCTATCCTATTGTACCACCAGGAAAACCAATAAATAACTTAATAGAAAGAAAGGATGGAGGTAACTAGGATGTATATAAATATCCCATATATATTAGAGTAACTATTCTGTATGCGGGTATATAAATAAAAACTATAATAAAAGAAGCAAATATTTTCAAATTATAAGAATCCTTTATTCATGAGGATTCTTATTTTGTTAGAATATACGACTCATCGGGAACTGTTTGAAGTGACCCCTTACTTCATTATACCCTTACTTCCTTTAACACCTATTATATATTTCTTCAAATTTATTTTTTAAATCACTTGATTTCTTTTTGTAAATGAGTTACTATTATATTATCATATTAGAAAATTCTAATATGATAATATAATAGTAATGTAGGTGATTTCATGAATGAAACTATTTTTAATCTAACATCTTTATATTTAAAGGCTCTCTCTCATCCCACAAGGCTCAAGATACTAAATATTCTTAAAGAAAATGAGCTATGTGTTTGTGTGATTTTCGAACAGCTTGAGTTAGAGCAATCAAACGTTTCTCAGCATTTGAAGGTCTTAAAGGATCAAGATATTTTAATAAGTCGAAGAAATGGATCAAAGATTATGTATAAAGTAAAAGATAAAAATGTTTTTAAAATCTTAAATATTGTTAAAGAAAGCTTATTACACCAGCTTACTGAAACACAAAATCAATTAATAAAGGGAGGATTTTAATTGCTACAGTCATTATCATACTTTTGGTCATTCATAAAAAAGGTGTTTTTCCCTTTTACATTAGTAGATAAGTTTTTGCATTATCTGGCAGATACTGCTAGTCCATATATTGTAAGGCTTATAAACTGGGTTCTTTCAAAGCTTGGTACAGAATTTTCAGTAGGAGAAAGCTTCAACGATTCTGTTAATTTCTTTATATATGATAGTTTTAAAATTATCATTTTACTTAGCTTTATGATATTTACAATTTCTTTTATAAGAAGCTATTT
>DAOUQG010000202.1 GCA_030625765.1 Thermohalobacteraceae bacterium
TGCAAAAAACTAAAAAAACTAGTTGTAATATGATAAAATGGAATAAGATAATGATAAAAACTTCAAGGAAGAGGGAACAAGATGAGACGAATAAATATTGACATTATTATAAAAAAAGTTAAGGAAATGTGTATATATGCAAATCAAAACTTAGGAGATGATGTTTTAGGTAGAATTAATCAGTCCTTAAAAAATGAGCAGTCTCCTATTGGAATAGATATTCTTGAAAAATTATTATTAAACGCAAAGATTGCAAAAGAAAATAGAATGCCAATTTGTCAAGATACAGGTATGGCAGTTTTATTTATAGAAATAGGGCAAGATATCATAATAGACGGAGGAAGTTTAACAGAAGCAATAAATGAAGGTGTTAGACAAGGATATAATGAGGGTTATCTACGAAAGTCAGTGGTTGAAGATCCTTTACTTCGGATAAATACGAAGGATAATACACCAGCAATAATTCATTATAATTTAGTTCCAGGCAATAGCCTAAAAATATCTTTTGCTCCTAAAGGTTTTGGTAGTGAAAACATGAGTAGATTAAAGATGCTAAAGCCAGCAGATGGGATTGAAGGAGTAAAAGAGTTTGTACTAGAAACTGTCAGTGAAGCAGGTCCTAATCCTTGTCCTCCAATTGTAGTTGGGGTAGGTATAGGAGGAACAATGGAAAAGGCTTGTATACTTGCTAAGAAAGCTTTGCTTAGAGATCTAGGCTTATATAATAAAAAGGAACATATTAAAGCTTTAGAAATAGAATTATTAGAAAAAATTAATGACCTTGGGATAGGACCACAAGGGTTTGGTGGAAATACTACAGCAATAGGAGTTAACATCGAAGTATTTCCTACACATATAGCAGGGTTACCAGTAGCAGTAAATTTAAATTGTCATGTATCTAGACATATGCATATTGAATTATAAGGGAATGCATGTAATTATTTAGTTGGAGGTATAAATATTGAAGGAATTAAAAATTACGACACCACTTACGGTTGAAAAGGTAAAAGAATTAAATGTAGGGGATAGGGTATACTTAACTGGAACAATATATACAGGAAGAGACGCTGCTCATGAAAGAATGACAGAAGAATTTGAACAAGGGAAAAATCTTCCGTTTGACATTCAAAACTCTATAATATATTATGTAGGTCCATGTCCACCAAAGCCTGGATGTGTTATAGGGTCAGCAGGTCCTACAACTAGCTATAGAATGGATAAATTTACACCTTTCTTACTTGATAAAGGGCTTAAAGGTATGATTGGAAAGGGTAGTAGAAGTATAGAAGTAGTAGAAGCCATGATTGAAAATGGGGCAGTATATTTTGGTGCTATAGGAGGAGCAGGAGCTTTAATAGCAAATTGCATAAAAAAATCAGAGATTATTGCCTATGCTGATTTAGGAGCAGAAGCAGTTAGACAGCTATATGTAGAAGATTTTCCTCTTGTTGTTGTCATTGATTCTAAAGGAAATAACTTATACAATATTGAAAGAAATAAATACCAAAAGTAAAAATAATTAAAAGAAATTCATAAAACTAAAGGAGTTAAAAAATGGATACGAACGAAAAAGCTTTATTAATTCATCAGGAAAACAAAGGAAAAATATCATTACAGTCAAAAATTAAAATAGAAGATAAAGAAAGCTTATCTTTAGCTTACACTCCAGGAGTTGCTGAACCATGTAGACGTATTAACAAGAACTCTAGCGATATATATAAATATACATCAAAAGGAAATATGGTAGCTGTAGTATCTGATGGTAGTGCAGTACTAGGTCTTGGAGATATTGGTGCTGATGCGTCATTACCAGTAATGGAGGGAAAAGCTATATTATTTAAAGAATTTGCAGATGTAGATGCTTTTCCAATATGTATTGAGTCAAAAGATATAGATACTATAGTAAATACTGTAAAGTTAATTAAATCTTCATTTGGAGGAATTAACATAGAAGATATAGCTGCTCCAAGATGTTTTGAAATAGAAGAAAGGTTGAAAAAAGAATTAGATATTCCTGTTTTTCATGATGATCAGCATGGTACTGCTGTAGTAGTTTTAGCAGGATTAATTAATAGTAGTAGATTATTGAATAAACCACTTGAGGATTTCAAAATTGTTATTAATGGGGCTGGTGCGGCTGGAATAGCTATTACAAAGCTTTTATGTAAAGTGGGGGTAAAGGAAATAGTGATTTGTGATAGAAAAGGCGCAATATATAGTAAAAGAGAGGGACTTAATTGGATAAAAACTGAAATTGCAGAAATTACAAATCCTAACAACGAAACGGGTGAATTGAAGGACATTTTAGTAGGTAAGGATGTATTCATTGGAGTTTCTGCACCTAGAATAGTAACAGGTGAAATGATTGAAAGTATGAATGATGAATGTATAATTTTCGCACTTGCAAATCCGATACCAGAAGTCATGCCAGATATTGCTAAAAACCATGGTGCAAAGATAATAGCTACTGGCAGGTCAGATTTTGATAATCAAATAAATAATGTTTTAGCCTTTCCAGGAATTTTTAGAGGAGTACTAGACATTAACGCTAAGGAAATAAATGATGAAATGAAACTCGCCGCTGCTAAAGCTATTGCAGCTGTAATTGAAGAAAATGAACTAGCAGAGGACTATATTATTCCAGATATATTTAATAAAAAAGTTACAGAAGCTGTTGCTGAAGCTGTAAAATCAGCATATCTACAAAATTAATATTAGAGAGGATCCTATTTATGAAAGGTGTTTTTAAAGAAATTGTACAAAAAAAGCAAAGACCTTTTTGGCAAATTTTGCTTGTTATATTGGTTACTGTTATAATAGTAAATAGCTTAATAACAGCATGTAATTTTTTTGGAGAATATGCAGGCATTGCAAGTATAATTATTTTAATTACATCGGCTGTTGTCATTTGGCAAATAATCACAAAGCTTTTAGGAATTTATAGTTATAGATGGATAGAGGGAAAAATAGTTTTTGAAAGAATAATAGGTAAAAAAACTAAGGTTCTATTATCTGTAGATATAGAAGAAATTGATTTTATTAAGCAATATAGCGAAGTGGAACCTAGTGACTCGGTTGAATTAACGTACAAATTTGTATACGATAAGAATTATGATTGTTTTTATGTAGGACAGTTTCAAAGGGAACAAAAAAAATATAGATTTATTTTTAAACCAAGCAATAGACTCATAGATATTATTACTAATAGCTTATATGAAAGCTAAGAAGAAAAAATATTATAAAGGCCATCTCAAAAAAGCCTGAACATTGGTCATGCAATGTGAATAAAATATAACATAAAGGCAATAATCAAGATAATCTATTATGAGGAGATGGTCTTGTGAGTTCTAAGGCGTGTAGGATTTGTAAAAAAGAAAGCAAAGATAAAAATTTAGATTTAAATATACTAGGTGTGCTTATATGTAAGACTTGCTTAAAAAATATAACAGAATCAAATATAGGGACTCTTAAATATGGATATTATAAACAAGTAATAAAAAAAATGTGGATAGATTACATAACTGCAAATTGTTGAGAATATTAAGATTGGATGAGGATATAGATATGAAATCTATATCCGTTTTTATTTGATGAAATTGCAATTATTATAAAAACCATAAATAACAAAATAAAGGATTTTATTATATTTGATAGAATTATAAAAATAGGAGGAACTCAATGTGAAAATGCCTATTGTGGAAGGATTACAGAGATATATAAATGACAAAAATATTAGATTTCATATGCCTGGACATAAAGGAAAGGATCTATTATTGGAATGGAAAAAGCTTATACCTCAGATAGATGTAACTGAATTAGAAGGTACTGACAATCTTCACGATCCAAAAACAATAATACTGGAAAGTCAGAGGTTAGCAGCAAAGACTTTTGGAGCAAAAAAAACTTTTTACTCTGTAAATGGTACTACAGGGGGAATACTAGCAGCTATAAGCGCTGTTACAAACCCAGGAGATAAGGTTTTGATTCAAAGGAATTGTCACAGATCAGTATATAATGCTCTAATACTTAATAATCTTCGGGTTGAATATATTTATCCTAATTATAATAATGAAAAGAATATTGTAACTGGTGTTTATCCAAATGAAATTGAAGAAAAATTAAAAAAGAATAAAGATATAAAAGCTGTAGTTATTACCAATCCATCATATTACGGTATATGTAGCGATATAAAGCAAATTGTAAAAATTGTTCACAGATACAATAAAGTTATAATAGTAGATGAGGCACACGGTAGTCATTTGAGGTTTAATAGAAAGCTACCAATATCAGCTATTGAGGCAGGAGCTGATATAAGTGTTCAAAGTATTCATAAAACGTTACCAGCTTTTACTCAAAGTTCGATGATACATGTTGGCACGGATACAATAGATATTAATAAGCTAGCTAAAATGATTTCAATATATCAGACTACTAGTCCCTCTTACATATTGATGGCTTCATTAGATATGGTTAGAGCATATATGCAAAAGTATGGCGAAAATAAATTAAACCAACTAATAGAATATATAGAGGAAGGTACTACATTATTAAATACATTTGAAGGAATAAACGTTTTTAATTCAGCTCAAATAAATAAAAAAGATGTTTTTGATTTTGATATAACAAAGCTGATAATTAACATTAAGGGTATTAGTGGGGAGCAGTTAGAATATATCCTTAGAACAAGATATAAAATTCGACTTGAAATGTTTGATCATTTTTATGGATTAGCTTTATGCAGTGTATTTGATGAAAAAGATGATATTGATAGACTTGTTTATGCAGTAAAAGATATAGTAAAAAATAGAGATGAAAAGCTAATATCCAGTAGTATTACAGAAGGCAATACTATTGCAGATATAAAGTATATAAAGCCTCAAGTTAAGTTACCATTACACAAGGCGTTCTACAGTAAAAAAAAGAGTATCGAGCTCTCTAAAAGCTTAGGACAAATTTCTGGAGGATTTATCATTCCTTATCCGCCAGGTGTACCAATTCTTTGCCCTGGAGAGCTAATAACTAAAGAAATTATTGAATATATTCAATTTTTAATACATAATAGAATAACATTACTAGGACTTATAGACGAAGAAAGAAAAGAGCTTGAAGTAGCAATTATCTAGAATTTACTTATTTAAATACTAAGATACGCACGAGAAAGGATGTTAATATGGGCAAAATATTTTGTATTATGGGTAAGAGCTGTGTAGGAAAAGATACTATATTTAAAAGATTAATGCAGGATATAGATTTAAATATAAAACCAATCATAACATATACTACTAGACCAAAAAGATTGCATGAAACCAATGGAGTTGAGTACTATTTCATTGATGAAGTAGAACTTAGAAATTATAAAAAAATAGGAAAGTTAATAGAAGTAAGAG
>DAOUQG010000090.1 GCA_030625765.1 Thermohalobacteraceae bacterium
GTATATCTAAACAGCGAGGATAATAATGCAAATTCTTAGTACCACTTCTTTCAGATTAATGCTAATGCTTGATCTAAATCTGCAATTATATCATCTACATGCTCTAACCCTACTGAAATTCTAATCATGCTTTCAGTTAAACCAAATTCCTTCAGCTTTTCCTTTGGATATCCTAAATGAGTCATTGCTGCTGGTAATTCTATCAATGTTTCACAATCTCCTAGGCTAACAGCTAATTGAGCAAGCTTCATACTATCAACAACTCTTTTTGCTTGATCAATTTCTCCATCTATTTCAAAGCTAATCATTGCTCCAAAACCATCCATCTGCTTTTTAGCTATTTCGTGTCCATCAAAGCTCTCTAGCCCAGGATACATTACTTCCTTAACTTTAGGATGATTTTCCAGATATTTTGCCACCTTGAGTGCGTTTCTTTCATGTTCTCTCATTCTAACCCCGAGTGTTTTCAATCCTCTAATAAGCAGCCAAGCATTAAATGGGCTCATTACCCCACCAAATTCACACATATAGTCAAATTTTAGTTTATGTATATAGTCCTCATCCTTAGATATAGCTACTCCTGCTACAACGTCGCCATGACCAGATATGTATTTTGTAGCGCTATGTACAACAACATCTGCACCTAAGTTCAAAGGTCTTTGAAAATATGGAGTTGCAAAGGTATTATCGATAACAACCTTTACGTTTCTGTTTTTTGCAATTTCAATTACTCTTTTTATATCTATTACCTTTAAATTTGGATTTGAAGGAGTTTCAAAGTAAATTACTTTAGTATTTTCATCAATTAAGCTTTCTAGGTTATCTAGTTTTGTTAAGTCCGTAACTTTATAATCCACATTATATTTAGGCAAAAGCTTAGTAGCTACACTATAGCTTGAACCATATAACGTTCTGTTTAAAATAACATTATCTCCAGGCTTAAGTAAAGAAAACAATACTGAACTGATTGCCGCCATTCCAGATGCAAATGCTACAGCACTTTTGCCTTCTTCAAGAGCTGCCATTCTATTTTCAAACAGCCTTAATGTAGGGTTGTTTCCTCTTGTATAAACATAATCGCTGCTTTCAAAGCTCATAACCTTTCTAACATGCTCTGTATCATTAAATACAAAGGTTGAAGTTTGAAAAATAGGAGGATTCAAAGCATTTTTCGGATTTTTATCATCTTCTTTCCCTGCATGTATAGAAATAGTATCAATATGATACTTTTTATTATCCTTCATATGTATCCCTCATCTCATAATAGATTTTAGTACTACCGTATATCCCTTGCACACAAGACACTAAAAGTTATGAAAACTCCAACTACCAGGAAAAAAATTAAATGAAATAGATGACTTTTGAAAATTTGACTTAGAAAATCTGCTAAAAGATTTTGAAAAAGTCGTATAAGTAGATTACACAAATCTTTGATTTGTTGTAAGTCACTTAGTTTCTTCATCAGATTTGACAGGACGTTAAATCAGTGACCACAGACAGGACGTCTGCATGGGAACGTTAGACTTTTTTCTAAATATTGAAGCTTGATTTTCTTCAAATTCTCATGGAATATATTTCATTAACTTTTTTCATATTATTTATCTCTGTCCATATTTATTTAAATAAAAATTCCTCATAAAATCTATATCTTCCTGATCAAGCTCAACTACTCCACCTAACATATTTGCATAAATTGTAGCCTTTGCTGTCTTTTCAACGACAAATGCAATCTTTAATGTTTCCTTTAAATCCTTTCCTGCTGCAAGACAACCATGATTAGCTAAAATACAAGCATTTCTATCCTTAAGTGCTACTACTACTTCTTTCCCTAATTCTTTTGAACCAGGAAGAGCATACTTACTTACCTTAACATCTCCTCCAACTATTTGTACCAGATCCTCAGCAGCTCCTGGTATTGACTTTCTAGCAATTGCCATAGCAGTACAGTATGTACTATGTGTATGTACTATTGCATTTACATCTGGTCTATTTTTATACACTTCAAGATGTAAACTGTACTCTATTGAAGGCTTCATATTTCCATCGATAATATTTCCCTCCATATCCATTATGATAATTCCTTCTGGAGTAATAGTATCGTAATCAACACCGCTTGGAGTTATTGCTATACAGTCAGCATCTGGTACTCTTGCACTAATATTACCCCAAGTCCCTACAACTAACTGTGAATTTAACATCTGAATTCCTGTATTTATCACTGCTTCTCTTATCTTATGAAATTTAATATGCAAAATAACACCTCTTTCTATTTAATTATAGCTCAATAATAGCTTGGTTACACATGCATTCATCCTGATTTAGACCATTCTTAAATATCTCTAAGAAAGTTTCAGTGATAATCTGTTTGTTTTTTGATACCGAACCTTCTATATCATGTAATGTTATAGCCTCATGTTTCATTCCTGTACACCAGTTAGTAATAATACCTATTACTGAGTAACACATTCCTAGCTCCTTAGCTAAAACAACCTCTGGCACATTAGTCATACCTACAACATCTCCACCTAACTGCTTATACATCTTAATTTCATATTCTGTTTCAAATCTTGGACCCTCAGTACATACATATACTGCATCGCCTTTTATATTGATATCATTTTTTTCTGCTAAACTATAAAACTGTTTTCTTAAATTTCTACAGTATGGATCACTCATGTCTACATGCTTTACCCCTTCTAGTCCTCCTTCATAGAAGGTTAAAGGTCTTGTCTTAGTAAAATCAATGAAATTCTTAATTACGACTACATCACCAGGAGAGTAAGCTTCATTGCATGAACCTACCGCAGCTGTTGCATAAACATATTTTACTCCTATCTTTTCAAGAGCCTTCATATTTGCTCTGTAATTTACCAAATGAGGTGGGTTGGAATGGCTTTTACCATGTCTAGCTAAAAATACTATTTCTTCACCTTGAATCTTTACAATGTCTAGTTCTACGTTCCCATATTTCGTTTCTACAATTTTAGAATAACTCTCTTCTCCTATTCCATAAACACCTGTTCCTCCAATAATTGCTTTTTTCATTAAAGATTATCCTCCTGTATTCTATTTAATTTTCAATATATTTTCTCTGAAAGGTGCTCGTACAATACCCTTCTCAGTTATTATTCCAGTAATATTTTCATTAGGTGTAACATCAAAGGCTGGATTGAAAACCTCTACATTTTCAGGTGCAACTCTATTTCCTCTTATATGTGTAACCTCTTCGCTGCTTCTTTCTTCAATATTAATTTCTTCCCCAGTTTCAATATCAAAATCTATTGTCGACGTAGGAGCTACAACATAGAATGGAACTCCATATACTTTTGCAACTACAGATAACATAAATGTCCCTATCTTATTTGCTGTATCTCCATTCAAGGCTATTCTATCAGCACCTACTAATATCAAATCAATATTTTTATCTCTAATTAAAGTTGCCGCAACACTATCAGCAATCAATTTTGAAGGTATATTTTCCTGCTTAAGCTCCCATGCTGTAAGCCGTCCTCCTTGAAGTCTAGGTCTAGTTTCATCTGCATATACAAATATATCTTTTCCAGAATAATGTGCTTCTCTGATAACTCCAAGTGCAGTACCATAACCAGCTGTTGCTAATGCTCCTGTATTACAATGAGTAAGTATTGTTGCATTTTGAGGAACTATTTCATTTCCATGCTTAGCCATAAGTTTATTTATTTCTATATCCTCCGCTAATATTATATCTGCTTCTTTTTCTAGCATTTGATGTATTTCTATTACGTCTAAATTCTTATTTAGTTCAATTATACTTTTCATTCTCTTGATAGCCCACATAAGATTTACAGCAGTAGGTCTAGCTTGATTTAAATCATCGCAAGCCTTACCCATATTTTCTAAAAAGTTTTCCTTATTTTGATTTTTGAACTCTTTAGCAGCTAAAACTACTCCATATGCTGCTGTCGCGCCTATTGCTGGCGCTCCTCTTACTACCATATCTCTAATAGCAAATTCAACATCTTGATAGCTTTCACATATGAATGTTTCAAATAATACTGGTAACTTTCTTTGGTCTATTAAAAATAGCTTGTCATCTTTAAATTCGATTGCCTTTATTCCCTGCATTTTTATGTCCTCCCGTGCGTTTTTAAATTTTTAAGTGGGACAAGGTACCTGTCCCCTCGTCCCTCAGATTATCATCTTGAAACAAGCTCTTTCGCATGTTTTTCAGCTTTATACATAACCTTTTCAACATCAATTGTTTTAATTTCTCTTTTCTCCATTAATATCTTTCCATCTACTATTACTGTATCTACATCAGATGCTTGTGCTGAATATGCCATAGCAGATATAAAATTATGTTTAGGGTAAAGATGCGGTTTATTCAAATCTATTAAGATCATATCAGCTTTTTTACCTACTTCAATAGTACCTATATCACTCTCAAGTCCTAGTGCTCTTGCTCCATTTATTGTTGCCATTTTGAGCGCAGTACTAGCTGGAACACAAGTTGTATCACCATTTATTGCCTTATTTATTAGACTTGCAAGGTTTAACTCTTCAAACATGTTTTGGTTATTGTTACTAGAAGGTCCATCCGTCCCTAATGCAACATTAACTCCTTTCTTAAGTAGCTTTTCAATAGAAGCAAATCCATTTCCAAGCTTTAAATTGCTTCCTGGATTATTTAATACACTTACATTTTTTTCTGCCAAAATATCAATATCCTCATCAGATAAATGTACACAATGTGCTGCCATAGTAGGCAGATCAAATAATCCTATATCGTTTACATGCTTTATTGGAGATTTTTTATAATTATTAAAGCTATCCTCTATCTCCTTCTTACTCTCTGAAAGATGGATATGTATTCTCATATTATATTCCTTAGCCAATTCTATTACCTTTTCTAAATAGCTAGGACTACATGTATATGGAGCATGTGGTCCTGCAGCGATTGTTATTCTACCATCTGCTTTTCCATTCCAGTTTTTATACATTTGAATTGTTTCATTAATTCTATCTAAATCATCAGCGCTTTGACCCATAAGTCCTCTTGCTAAGGATGCTCTGATACCAGATTCACTAACAGCCTTTGCGGTTTCGTCCATAAAGAAGTACATATCTGAAAAGCATGTAGTACCTGACTGAATCATTTCAATAATACTTAGCATTGATCCCCAATAAACATCTTCTGCTATTAGCTTTTCCTCTACTGGCCAAATTTTTTCAGTTAACCAAGGCCAAAATGGAAGATCATCTGCATAATTTCTAAAAAGAGACATAGCAATGTGAGTATGAGAATTAATGAGTCCCGGCATCACTAGTTTTCCTCTACCATCAATAATACTTTCAGGTGTAAAATGCTCTAGAATCTCACCAATATGTTTTATTTTGCCATCTTCAATGCATATATTGATATTTTCCATTATGTTTTCTTTTTCATTTGTCATAGATAAAATATTAGTATTTTTAATTAAAATTCTCATGAATAACCCTCCTTTTTTTTATTATACCATTTTGTACCCAAGTTACTATTTATTTAATTAAAAAATGTAAAAACCTTCAATGTTTCTTCATTATTTATTAAAACTTACTATAAATTATATTTTTAGAAATAACAGAAGTATTTTTCAATATTTTATTATTTTAGTAGAATATTTTTACTTGTCTTGATATAAATTAATGTTGTTGCTCTAAAGCATGTATAAGAGAATATTATGCTTTCTAATTATTACTAATATCCAAATTATATGATTTGTGTTATAATTATGGATGGTATAGTTATTATATATATAAAGCATCTAAAAATTCTAAGGAGTTGATATAAGATGACAATTGTTCAGAATATTTTGGAACAAGTTAAAATGAGAAATCCTGGCGAATCAGAATTTCATCAAGCAGTAGAAGAGGTTTTACATTCTTTAGAGCCTGTTTTAGAAAAGCATCCAGAATATGCCAAAGCAGGTATTGTTGAAAGATTAGTAGAGCCTGAAAGACAAATTATGTTTAGAGTACCTTGGGTAGATGATAATGGTGAAATCCAAGTCAACAGAGGATTTAGAGTACAGTTTAACAGTGCTATAGGACCTTACAAAGGTGGTCTTAGATTCCATCCTTCAGTATACTTAGGAATAATTAAATTCTTAGGATTTGAACAAATATTCAAGAACTCATTAACTGGTCTTCCAATCGGTGGAGGTAAAGGTGGTTCAGACTTCAATCCTAAAGGAAAATCAGATGCAGAAGTTATGAGATTCTGCCAAAGCTTTATGACAGAGCTTTATAGACATATAGGACCAGATGTGGATGTACCTGCTGGAGATATAGGAGTTGGAGCTAGAGAAATAGGTTTCCTTTACGGACAATATAGAAGACTTAGAGGAGCTTTTGAAAATGGTGTACTTACTGGTAAAGGTTTATCTTACGGTGGTTCACTTGCAAGAAAACAAGCTACTGGATTCGGTTTAGTATACTTTGTCAGAGAAATGCTAGCTGCAAACAATGACTCATTCGAAGGAAAGACTGTAGTTATTTCAGGTTCTGGTAATGTTGCTATATATGCTTGTGAAAAAGCTCAAAAATACGGTGCAAAAGTTGTAGCTATGTGTGACTCTAAAGGATATATATATGATAAAGATGGAATTAAATTAGACACTGTTAAACAAATAAAAGAAGTTGAAAGAAAAAGAATTAGTGAATATATTAAACACCATCCAGAAGCTGAATATCATGAAGGTAAATTATGGGGAGTTAAGTGTGATATCGCTCTTCCATGTGCTACTCAAAATGATATAGATATTGAAGCTGCTAAAACTCTTCTAGAAAATGGAGTAAAAGTTGTTGGTGAAGGTGCAAACATGCCTTGTACAAATGAAGCATTAGAATTCTTCTTAAATAATGGAGTATTATTAGCTCCTGCAAAAGCTGCTAATGCTGGTGGAGTTGCTACTTCAGCTTTAGAAATGTCTCAAAACAGTATGAGATTATCATGGACATTTGAAGAAGTAAATGCTAAATTAGATGCTATTATGGTTAACATCTTTAAGCAAGCTGACCAAGCTGCAAAAGATTATGGTATGGAAGGAAACTATGTAGCTGGTGCAAACATTGCTGGTTTCTTAAAGGTTGCTGAAGCTATGTTAGCTCAAGGTATAGTATAATATCAATTAAACTAAAAAGATAAGATTTTCAGAAACTCTATATATTTTTAAGGGACTTCATATATGAAGTCCCTTAGTTTTTGTTTATTGTAAAAACATTATTCTTAATAATTAGTTATACTAATTATTGGTAGTTTCTTCAAGATCTCAATACTTTCTTATTTCTAAGTTTTATATCAAGACCTTCTATTTTCATCATCACTTTCTTCGAACACAGCTGGCTCCATATGTACTATAACCTCGCCTACTCCATCTATTTTTTCTTTTAGCAGGTTTTCTATATTATGCGCAATCCGATGAGAATATTCTAATGTAACATTTTTATCTACACCAACATGCAAATCAACCATAATATAATCTTCCTTCCCACGCGTCCTAATTTTATGACAGAAGATTACATCAGGCACTTTGATAACTAAGTCATTAATTCTTTTTGTATCCATTATATTGGCATCAGATAAGACTTTAATACCTGGAATAAGTATTTCTAATCCAGCCTTAACAATTAATATTGCTATTAATGAAGAAACTATTGTATCCACTATTACTAAGCCTTTCTTAATAGCTAATAAACCTACTAGCACAGAGATAGAAACATAAATATCGCTTTTTGTATGCTTAGAATCTGATATTAATATACTACTTTTAAGCTCTTTGCCTTTCTTCCCCTCATACCATACTACAATCATATTAATAATAAGTGTAATTATCATAACAGCGAAATTATATACATCAATGTTTGGTATAACAGGATTTTTAAATCTAGCATATGCATCCGTAAGTATTTCAAAGGATACAAAGAATAATAATAAGCTTATTACTATTGTCGCTAAGGTTTCAAACTTGTGATGCCCATATGGATGGCTTTCGTCGGCTGGCTTTGATGTGATCCATATACCTATAATCCCAATTATATTTGATGCTCCATCAGAAAATGAATGATAGCCATCAGCGACCATACTAGAAGTTTTAGTAATAACTCCATATATAATCTTAGCGAACGCAACAATGAAATTTAATACTAAAATTGTTAGCAGCACATTTCTAACCTGTATATATTTTTGTTTTGTCAATTTCATTTCTCCTATTCAATAAATTGAAAACTTCTCCTTATGATACTACCATATTATATCTAGCTTTAATGCTTAAAGAATTTACTTAAAAAGCTTACAATATATTATTATATAGTTTTGAGAAAAAATATTCCACTTGTCTTAACCTAAAATATTTAGAAACGTTAAAATTCCTTATAGACTGTCTATACACATAATCTATATCTCATATAATCATAATATAGATTTTATTTCTTTAATTAACCTTTGGTTATTAAATGGTTTTACAACAAAAGTTTTTGCTCCAGCTTTAATCGCATCAATTACCATTGATTCTTGTCCCATCGCCGAGCACATTATTATTTTTGCATTTGGGTCATAATTTATTATTTCTTTAACAGCTTCAACTCCTCCCATACCTGGCATTGTTATATCCATAGTAACTAAGTCTGGATTAAGCTCTTTGTATTTCTGTATTGCTTCACTACCATTTGAAGCTTCACCTGAAACCTCAATGTTGTGGCTAATAAGTATCCCTTTTATTGTTCTTCTCATAAATAACGCATCATCAACGATTAATACGCCCATTTTCATCCTCCTTCTTTATACTAATATTTTAATATTACCACATTATTACTAATGGTTCAATTATTGAGTTTTTTTACATCTTTTCGATTATATTCTAAATAGCTTTATCTGAAAGAAATCTTTTTATAAAAGAAGTGGTTATTAAGGATTTTAGATAAAATCAGTTCAAAATTGGATTTTTTATTCTATAAACTTGATTTAAGTTATATTATATGTAATAATTATGATGATGGAAAAAATATCAATTCTGAAAGGTAAGGTGAAAAAATGCGTAAGTAATCCTATTTAGATTAAATTAAATTTTAGACTCTTTATTTATAGTTTCTTATGATAGTTGCTTAAATTTAATTTTCTATAAGCATATGGTATTATGCTTATTTTGGTATGCTTTCTAGATAGGATTGTAATAAATATAAACTTTTTTGACCTAAAGAATTTTTCTATTACTTTTTAGGTAATGTTTACTCGTTTTTTGAGTATGTTTATATTTTCATGTAATTCTCTCTAGAACTAAAGGGAGGTTTTTTTATGCTTAAAATTGAGGCAGTAAATATAAAAAAATATTATAGTGATCGATTAATTTTAGATATTGAAAATTTGAAAATTTATAAAAATGAGCGGATAGGAATTGTAGGCTTGAATGGTTCTGGAAAAACTACACTTATGAATATATTGTCTAAAAGAACACAACCAGATGAGGGCTTTGTAAAACAATACGGAAAATACGATTATATCACACAATTAGATGCTATAGATGATAGTCATATTGATCCTAAAATTGCATCTGAATTTGGAATTAGGAATAAAGATGTCAAGCATTTAAGTGGAGGAGAAAAGACCAGGCTTAAAATTGCAAAATGCTTTAGTAAAAACAATGAGATACTATTTGCAGATGAACCTACAAACAATCTAGACATGAAGGGCATAAAAATTCTTGAAGAAAGATTAAAAACCTTCAATGGTGCTATACTCCTTATTTCGCACGATAGACAGCTATTAAATAATATTTGCAACAAAATTATTGAAGTTCATGATGGCAAGATCAAAGAATATAACGGTAACTATGATGATTATAAATATCAAAAGAAAATGGAAAAGGAAAGAAAACAATTTGAGTATAATCAATATATAATTGAAAAGAAAAAAATTAAAAATGCTATTGTTGACCGTAATCAAAGGTCTGCTAATATGAAAAAGACTCCAACAAGAATGGGCATTTCTGAAGCTAGATTGCATAAAAGAAGTACTTCAGCTAGGCAAGCTAAGCTCTATCAGGCAACAAATGCATTACACACAAGACTTGAAAAGCTAGAAAAAAAAGAAAAGCCAAAAAGTATTATGAAAGCTCAAATTGACATTCCAGCAATTGGAGAGCTTCATAGTAAGATAGTTATTAGTGGTGACGGAATCAGTAAAGCATATGGAGATAGAGTATTATTCAAAAAAGTTGATTTCCAAATATATAATGGTGAAAAGGTAGCTTTGATTGGCGATAATGGAACTGGAAAAACTACTCTTATAAGAATGATATTAGATGGTATGGATAATATAAAACTTGCTAATACAGATTGAATTGATTACTTCAGTCAAGAGCTTGATA
>DAOUQG010000213.1 GCA_030625765.1 Thermohalobacteraceae bacterium
TCTGAATTAATCATTTTATCCATCACATAATACTTCCCAACTATCGGCATTTTCATAAATGCATCATTACCATTAATATACATTATAGAGTCAAAGCCCATTCCTCCAAAATTAGAATAATTCCTTGCAATAACTTTTTCAATATTATTATCAAATTGTACATTGGATCTATATTGAATAGTATTATAATAATAAAGCTCCTTAATTTCATCTGACGTTAAGCCTTCTAAATTGAATTCACTTTCAACCTTTATTTCTTGTATGGATTTTCCACTTGTAATTGTATCTAACTTAGAGACTGCATCCCTATATTTCTGTAAATCAGTCTTCCCACATGCAGTAACTGCAAAAATAAGAATAATTGTTAATAAAAAAACTGAAATTCTTCGCATTATTTTTTCCTCCTTTATGTCAAATTTACTATATTTTAATTTTATAAAATTTTAACAAACTTTTCTTGTGTCAAATTTCACTAAATGCAAAAAGTGTACATGACTTTTTGCACATTTTAAAACACCTTAGTAGTTTATCAACAATTCCACTGAAGGTGTTTAAAATTATTCATATGATATTTGTTTGCTATAGGTCATAATCTCATCTGAAATATTAAATCCGATACTCTGATATACATTTATAGCACTAGTATTTTTAATATTAACAGTAAGAATTACCTTTGACCTTCGCATTATTTCTTTAACTAGCTCAACTAACTTACGAGTAACCCAGCGCCCGATATAATTCCCTCTATATTCTTTCTTAACTACTATATTACATAAATATCCTATATCATTTTCTCTATCATTCTTAATTGAGCCTAATCCAATCGCTATACCATTTTTCTTTACTACAATGCTCATATCTATACATTCATACATTTCTATTATTTTCTCAATTGTATATTTTTCATCATCTTTATTCGATCTAAAACCATCATTCATTAAATCAACTATATCACGTATGTAGTGTTCTTCAGTTTTATGTATATCTGTAATTATTGTAGCTTTCAAATCATCATGTCCTATGCTCTGCCTAATGAACTTATTGGTTTGTATCTGCATTTCCCAACTAGTGTTGTCAATTCTAAAACCTAATCCATCAAAATAAGAAATTAACATTTCTTGATTTTCTCGGAGTCTTATATATTGCTTCTCGACTCCCTTTGCTTTTGAATACTTCTCCAGTCTTCTATATATTAACTCTACAACTTCTCTTATAATAAAATCCCTATCTAGTATAATATCTATTTCTGCTTTTTCATTATTTTGACCGTTAATCCAAACTGCGCCATATCCAATTAAAATGTTATCAATAAATATACCTAATATTCCTTCATCCTCATATGTATTACTTTCAATTAGATATGTTTTTACAGTATCATAATCCTTTAAAACCTCATATGAATCAAAATTATCTTCAGCCCTTCTTCCTAAGCGAACAATCAAGTCAATGTATTTTTCATCTCTTATAGATTTGATTATGAAATTATTTATATCTACCATGTCAATCACTCCTCTAATGCCCCCATAATATAATACCCACTTGTACTCCTCTACAAGATTTTAGTTGCATATACTCCTTTTATTTCATGTCCCTTTGGATATGTTGTAGCTGGACATACCGAGAAGTTCAATGATCTCCACATAGGTATAGCTTCTTTTTTATCCTCCGAGCTCCATGCACGTAGTTGATATGCACCATATTTTTTTGCATGTATTGCTGCAAATCCTATCAATCTCTCTGCTATACCCTTTCTTCTATGCTCCTTTACTACCTCTATTACATCAATATATCCTTCAATTGTATGAGGAATAGGGTTAGGCAAAACTTTCCAATATATTGAAATAATACCAATAGGTTCGTCATTTATCATAGCTGATATAGCAAATCCGTCTTCTAAATGAATAACTTCTTCAATTATTCTTTCATCCCATTGTGATTTTGTTTTCCATTTCTTTTTTAAATTATTATCCATTTTAACATACTTAATCTTATCTTTTTTTGAAAAATTCATATTCATATACCCCCATAATTTGATGTTTCACTTTATCATTATGATTGAAAAAAACAAAGTTTTGAAGGTGAAAAATGGTTATAATGAATTATACCATAAATTCAAATCCATATATTCGTAATAAAAGAAATTATTGGATATCATTTAAATTGTATATAATAATAGACAGAAAATCAATCTTTAATTTTAGCAATTTCAATTAATATATATCGTTTATATTCACTATACTGCTGAAAATGTATTTTTTTGCCTTTTTAATTTTTAATATAACTATAAAAAGGTGGTTGCAGCCACCTTTAAACTAGACTTATTCTTTATTTAATTTACTATTACGAAAATACAAGTATAAATCTATACTTACCATTAAAAAATTAATGATGTATAAGTAAATAACAATATCATAATTATAAAGAATCTTATGCATAATTCCAGACAAATATCCTAATAGTACAATCATTAAAAACATAGGACTTTTTCCATCAACTGATTTAGATTTTATTGATTTATAAATAGAAAATGGCCATGCTGCACCAAAGCATATTAACATAATTACTTCAAAAATACTCATATTGCTCCTCCTTAGTCGTTATTTATATGTAACAGATTAATTATAGCATATACCTCTATCAACACAAATCATTTTTTACAGAAAAAATCGCTAATTGAGTTCTATCTCTTAGCTCAAGCTTATTGAGTATATTTGTTATATGATTTTTAACTGTCCCTTCGCTTAGAAAAAGCTCATAAGCAATTTCTTTATTGTTTTTTCCTTCCCCTAATAGTCTGCATACATCTTTTTCTCTATCTGTTAAAAGCTCTACTCTTTCATCCATCACCTGTTCATTACCACCTATTGCCATTTGAGAAAACCTATCAATCACTTTAGTTGCAACATCAGGCTGTATTAAAGCACCTCCATTATATACTGTTCTTACAGCCTCAGCTATTTTCTCTGGTGTAGCATCCTTTAGTAAGTACCCAGAAGCTCCAAATTTTAAAGCATCATAAATATATTCGTCATCGTTGAAGGTCGTAAGTACTATAATCTTTATATTTGGAAAGCTTTCTTTAATCCTTTTAGTAGCTTCAACTCCGTTTACCTTAGGCATTTTAATATCCATTAATACTATATCAGGTTTATTCCATTTGCATAGATGATATGCTTCCTCTCCGTTTGAAGCTAATCCACATATCTCAATATCCTCTTCTTTTCCTAAAATCATCTTTAATCCTTCTTTTAAAATATTCTGATCATCAGCAATTATAACCTTCATAAATTTTTACCCCCCTATTGGCAAATACCCCTTTACAGTAAAACCATCATTTGATTCAGTTTCCAATTTTCCGTTAAGGGAATTTATTCTTTCCTTCATACCTTTTAATCCAAACCCATGTATAACATCGTTACAACCTAACCCATTATCTGAAATTATAAAATTTACTTGTTTGTTAGAGAATTGCAGCAAAACGTTGATTCCAGCTGCCTTACCATGTCTAACTGCATTTGTCAAAGCTTCTTGTATCGTTCTATAAAGAACTAAATTAACTTCATAGCTCACTTTAATTATATTCCCATTTATTTTTAGATTTATATCTATACCTGTTTTACTTGAAAACTCACATATAAGTTCCTTGATTGAAGATATTCCACCTATTATTTTATCGTCAGGTTTTAGTGTTTCTACAACTTCACGAATTTTAACTAAACCTTCTCTAGAAGATGCCTTCGCATTATCAAGAAACTGTTTTGCCTTATCTAAATCATCATTCATAAGATGATATGCCATTTCAATTTCCATAATAATCGCTGTCATGCTATGTCCTAATGTATCATGTATGTCTCTCGCTATTCTATTTCTTTCTTCTATAATTGTTAGCTTTTCAACTTCATCAGCGTACTCCTTTAACCTTTTATGAGTATGTAATAGCTCTTTGTACAGCTTGTCCGTCTTTTCTTTTTCTTTTCGATAATATTGTGCAAAAGCAGCAATTATTAATATCAATATATTTAATAAAGTAAAAAAAGCCATCTGGGATATGTTAACTAGATTTGGCATATAGTTAACTAGCATAGTATATTTTATAAGAGATATAATTACTGTAATTATACTTATCATTAAGCTGTTTTTTCTATCAAGTATAACTGATATTTCAAGTAATAAAATAATATAAAATGAATGAAAAAAGTAATTAATTTGAAATCTTGAATAGTGCTCTAGTAAATAAATCGATGCTATATCTAGTATAAAAGTAAGAACCAAAGCTTTATTTTTTCTAAACTCTGATTTTTTTAAAAAAGCTAGTCTTATGATTCCAATTACTAAATATATACCGAAAATTAACATTAATAAATATAGTCTGCTACCTTTGGCATTTTCAAAGGTTATTGCACCATAAAATAATAGTGAAAGAATTATAATTTTTGATAAATATATTAATCTGTCTTTTTTTATCATTGCTATTGTCTTCCTTTCATTCAACTTAATAATATATTAGAATTACAAATAAAACTACGTTTATTACATTGTATAAAACCATTATATTACATTCAACTTATTACTAAAAGCTATAATAACGCCTAAAAAATAAAACAAGAACTGAAAATAAAAAACCTGCTGATTTTAGCAGGTTTTTTACACTCTCATGTAATAAATAAAACCATTGAATTTTTTTGAAATTTAGTAGCGTATATTGTGCTTTAATTACTTCTTTGACTTAATTGCTATTTATTCAATATATTAAGCACTTTATATAACAGTGCTGCTACTTCTGCTCTTTTTGTATAGCTTCTTAGATTGATATTTTTTCCATCACCACTTACTATACCTTTGCTGATTAGATATTCTACACTGTCTTTTGCATAGTTTGCTACTTCGTTGTTGTCATTGAAATCTCTTATTTTTTTACCGTTATTTACTGCCAATTTGCTGTTTTGACCTGTGATTTCTAATGTTCTTGTGATGATTTCCATCAT
>DAOUQG010000141.1 GCA_030625765.1 Thermohalobacteraceae bacterium
ATATATACTGTAGGTGGGACAAGGGGACAGGCACCAATGTTGTCAGGTTAGCATGAAAACAAGTTATAAAGCAGTTCTACTGTTCTTCGAGAATTTATTTACTCGAAGATTTTTTTTGCGTTCAAAATTTCTATTTTTGACTTTTGGGACAACATTCCGTTTGATTTCATTAATAAATTCATCATACATGACTTCTTTTTTCTCACCATAAATTCTGTAAAAGCAAAAATGATAAAGACTATTAAAGAATATAAATTGAGCAGCTACAATCAATATATAGATGGATATAATGGTAAAAGTATAGAAATTGATATGGATATAATAAAAAGTTATTTTAGAAATAAAGATAGTTTTGTGAAATATATGAATGAAACAAATGATGACCAATGTCTTGAATATTTTGAGAAGAAAAAGTATACAGACGTACAACTGAAAAAGGAAATAGAAAGAAAGTATGATATTAAAGAGATAAATGATATGACAAAAGAGAAAAGAGATAAACTTATCAATAATATTAAAGAGGATACTGGGGCAAGTATAAGACAATTAAGTAGAGTATTAGGTATAGGACGGGGGATTATTGAAAAAGCAGTCAGAGCATGACGGCCGAAACGTCCCCGTGACATATAGAGCATGACGGCCGAAACGTCCCCGCGACATAAATGATAATTGCATTTATCATAAAATTGCCACATTTATTACAAATTTTAAATATCTATGTATGATATAATTAATAGAATAAATCTCATCGTACTAGGAATAAGATTTTGGCATTTGTTTGGAGGAGGAGTACCCATGGATATAATATATATAGCAGATGATGATAAAAACGTATGCAATTTACTAAAAAGTCATCTTAAAAAAGAAAATTATAATGTTGAAGGATTTTATGATGCTGAATCACTCCTTGAAAGATTTTCTGAAGCTCCATGCGACATGATTATTACTGATATCATGATGCCAAATATATCTGGATATGATTTATGTAAAGAAATTAGAAAAAAAGTGATGTACCGATAATAATGATATCTGCAAAAGATGAAGAAATAGATAGAGTACTTGGGATAGAACTTGGTAGCGATGATTATATTTCAAAACCGTTTAGTCTTAGGGAGATAACCATTAAAGTTAGAAATATGCTAAGGCGTCGTAATAGTAACAATAAAAATTTTAGTGGGAAAATATTTTGTAAAGACTTAGAAATATTGAAAGATGATAGAGTTATATTGGTAGATGGGAATGAATTCAAAACAACTACGAAAGAATATGATTTGCTAGAGTTACTAGTTGAAAATAAGAATAAGGCTTTTTTCAGGGAAATAATTATTGAAAAAATATGGGGATATGATTATTATGACGACACAAGACAGGTAGATCATCTGATAAAGAGGCTTAGAAAGAAGATGCTTTTATCTAATGTTGAGTGTAAGATTGAAACTATTTGGGGATTTGGTTATAAGGTGAGTGATTAGACAACGAAGATAAGAAAAAAGTTATTGATTTCTAATGTAATGATAAGTCTTATTGCAATGGTTACTTTGTCTATTGTAATAAGCATAATAGTTAGTAATTATATTAAACAGGATATAGCTAATGATTTAATAAAAGAAAATGATATAATACTAAAATCGATTGAATATAAGAAAATTCTTGTTTTAAATAATGGTGAATTAGAGATAGATGAAAGTTTTTATAAGTATAACCCAACAACTACTAGTATAAGTGTCGCTTTTGTTCTAAATGATAATGATGATGTCCGTATATTATTCAACCCATATAAATATAAGAATATATTTTTGGGTGAGAAAATTGATGATATCTTAGTTCAGGACTTAAAAAATGTATACAATATTAATCTTAATGGTAAATTACTCTTGGCATACAATAATAAAGTTGATATTAATTTTGAAGGTAAAACTTATTCAATTCTTGTTACAACACTTATACCAAATCTATTGATAAGGGAGATTATTGTTAGAATTATTTTCGTTCTTATTGCTTCCGTCATAATTATTAGTGTCATGTCAGTTATTATTACTAGCTTTATGGGACGAAGAATAACTAAACCAATTGAAGCATTGAAAGAAATTACAGAAAAAATTGCACATAAAAATTTTGATGAGAAAGCTGAAATTAGCACAGGAGATGAGTTTGAAAGTCTTGCAGTATCAATTAATAATATGGCAGATAGTATAAAAAAGCATAATAGTGAGCAAAAAAAGTTTTATGAGAATATTTCCCATGAACTGAAAACACCACTGACTGTGATAAGCGGTTATGCCCAGGGGATTAAAACTAATATATTTAATGATAAAGAAAAAGCACTCGACACAATTATTGAAGAAAGTGCCCAATTAAAAAAGCAGTTAGAAAATGTTATTTATTTAAGCAAACTAGATAGCATAAAAGAGTATTATAATTTTGAAAAGACGAGTATGAATGATTTGATAAGCACTGCTATAGAAAAGGTAGACAGTATTATTATTCTCAATGATATTGATATAATCTACAAGCCGATTGATGATGTGGTATTAAGTATCGATAAGGACAAAGTACTTCGAATGATTACAAATGTTTTGTCTAATTGCCTTAAATATACTAAGGATACTATTAAGATAAAAACAGAAGTAACTGAAAAATACTATAGATTAGTTATATCTGATAATGGCAAAGGATTCAGCAAAAAGATTCTGGAAAGTCCTTTTAGCAGAACAATGGTAGGTGAGAAGGAAGGTAGTGGTATAGGGTTATCAATTATCAAAAAAGTAATTGAAGGTCATGATGGAAATATAACCTTAGCAAATCATAAAGATAGTGGTGCGATATATACTATAGAATTGCCAATGAAATAGACTTATTAGTCCAATTAATGCAAAATTGATTAATTGGATTTTTTATTGCCATAATTATGCCACATTTCAGACACTTTTTTTACTAAACTACATGCTATAATCAAAACATATGGTATAAAAAATAGTAAAGAATCAAAGGAGATTTCGAAAAATGTATTTTATGAAAAGGGCACTAAAATATCTTAAAAACAAAAAGGGCAAAACGCTGCTATTAGGTTTTATTTTTCTGGTAATAGCTAACTTTGTCTTAGCAGGATTATTGGTTCAGAATGCATCAAAGAAAGCACAGGAGCAAACAAGAATCAGTATAGGTGCGGATGTTAACTTTATAATGAATTGGGATGAGTTATTGAATGATATGAACCGTGGAGTATTGGATAGAGATGAATTAGGAAATATGAAGGGTGAAGTAGTACATTCTAATATACTTTCGGAAGGAGGAGGTCCAACCTATAAAAATTTTATGGAAATCGTTGATTCTGATTATGTAGAAAGCTATGATGTGAGTGTTTCCTTTGAAGTAATATCAGAAGGATTAAGACAATACACATTAGATACTAATAGTGGAAGTACAATGAATGGTAATGGGGCTGTGTTTGATGTGAAGCTTTTCAGCGCAGCAGAGCCAAGAGATTTTACAGATGGTACTGCTGAGTTAACTAGTGGTAGATTTGCAACTAGAGAAGAAATAGATAGTGGATTAAATGTTATTTTAATTGAAGAAAACATAGCGGAGTTAAACAACTTAAGGCTTGGTGATACTTTTTCAGTTTCTGCTTCAATATTGGATTACCAAAATGTTGATATAGATTATGAAATAGTAGGTATATATAGAACTTTTGAAGTAGTAGACCAACGTATGGTGGGCAAAGGAGGCGATTCGCTTCTTTCTCAAAATCGCTTTTATATTCCTTTCAATGCTTTACAATCAATAGGAATGGAAAAAAGTGAAATTGACGATATATTGGTAACATCAAATGTTATTAGTCTTAAGGATCCGCTTAACATTGATGCTTTTAAAGAAGAGGCTGAACAAAAAATAGAAATCAAATACGGTCGCTTAGACGCAAATGATGCTTTATATAATAATCTTATGGGACCTATTGAAAGCTTGGGTAACATATCTGGAATTCTGGTTGTGATTATTGCTGTCGCAGGTGCTTTAATAATTGGACTTATCACAGCACTTACTGTAAACGAACGTAAGGAAGAAATAGGAATACTTCTAGCTGTTGGAGAAAGTAAGCTGAAAATTGTTTCTCAGTTTGTACTAGAGGTAACAATAATAGCAGTGATAGCCTTTGCATTATCATCTTTCACCGGTTCATACCTAGGTGAGAATATAAGTAAGGCTGTATTAGACAGTGAACTTTTAGAAACACAGGATTCAAGCTATGATGGAAAAGCATATAACAAAGGTAGCTATTCTAAAGATCAGAAGAATGTTCAAGATATTATTGCAAAAGAATCTACTGTAGATATAAGTCTTAATCCTACAGTGTTATTACAGTTGTTGGGTTTGGGACTGTCGCTATCTGTGTTAAGCACGGTTATACCTTCGCTTTATGTAATGAGGTTTAATCCCAAACAAATACTTACTAATAGAAATTCGTAGAGGAAAAGGAGGTTGATTAAATGTCAATTTTAAACTTAGAGCATGTTTCATATGGATATATAGATGGCAATAAGAAACGGATGATTTTATCTGATTTGAGCTACCAGTTTGAAAGAGGTAAATTCTATACAGTACTAGGACCTTCGGGTAGTGGTAAAACGACTTTATTAGCAATTGCAGGTGGACTTGAAAAAACTCAGGAGGGTAAACTATTGTTTGATGGGAAGAATATCAATGATATTGGGCTTGGTAGATATAGGAAAAAATATTTATCCTTTGTTTTTCAACAGTTTAATCTAATACCATATTTGACAGCAGTTGAAAACGTGGTTAACGTTATGGAAATTACTGACAACAAAGTGCCAAAACCATACAAAGAAACAGCACTCAACTTACTCAACCAGTTTGGTATAGTTAAATCAAAGGCTGAAAGAAGTATATTAAAGTTATCTGGTGGGGAACAGCAACGTGTAGCGATTGCAAGAGGCCTTGCTACAAATGTTGATTTGATTTTAGCTGATGAGCCTTCTGGAAACTTAGATACAGCTACGGAAAAGGAAATAATTAAAATCTTTCGCTCCTTAGCAAAAGATTACAATAAATGCGTAATTGTTGTTACACATTCAGAAGGTGTATCAAGTCTTAGCGATATTCAGCTTGAGCTAAAGGATGGAAAACTAATCGAGAGGAGGTAAGGACTTGAATGGAAAACAAAGATACAAAAAAAGATATTTTTACAGATGGTTTCAAGATGGATTCTCACGAAGAAAAATTAGAAAATGAAGATATAAGCTGTCAATATGAAATTGCTGAGCCAAAAGAGGAAATGGAAAACAAGGACTTTCTCGCAAATATTAACAAACAGTCAAATGAAAGCTTTGAGGAAGAAAAGTTTATACACCAAAAGACAGATTATAGAAAATGGATAATTCAATTTGTATTTATTGTTATTGTAGTTATTGCCGTTTACTTTCTTTTGAATCAGAAAGTAGAGATTATTGATTTTACCCATATGTCTTACCAGAACGTAGCTGACTGGGCAAGTGATAAAGATGTAGTTATTACTGTTGACAGCAACTATAGTAATGAAGTAGATACTGATCATGTTATTTCTCAAAGCATAAAGCCTGGAGAATAAGTTAAAAAGGATACAAATATAATTGTAGTGGTTTCTGAAGGACTAGACCCATATGAAGAAATAACTCTTCCTAAATTTGATTCTACATGGTCTAAAACAAGTATAGAACGTTGGTTGGAGCAAAATGACATCGACAACTTTACTTTTAGAAATGTGGAAAGCACAGAAATACCAGGAAACTATTTAATATCCTACAGACTTATAGGTGCTACAGAGGAAAATTTCATGAGGAATTCAGAAATTGAGTTTACTATTAGTCATATTGACGAGGTAGAAACTGTAACAGTATATGACTTTTTAAATAGAAGCTTAACAGAGGTTGATATCTGGGCGAAGAATAACGGAATAAACTATACCTATTCTTATGATTTTAGTTCTATATATGATAGAGATAAAATCATGTACCAAAGTTTTACTTCAGGAGAAGAAATGGATGTAGATGAGACTATTAGCTTTATAATATCAAAAGGAGAAGAAATAATACTTCCTTCTTTTTCGAACATGAACATTGATGAAGCTAGGAACTATTCACAAGAAGATGAAATTTCTGTTGAGGTTATCGAATCATATCAAGAGGGAACAAATGTAGGCGATTTCATCTATCAATCAATTCCAGCAGGCACAAAGGTTGAAGAAGGTACGAGTATAAAGGTTATGTACTCGTTGGGTGATACAATAGTAGTTCCAAACTATACTGGTCAACTTAAGGTAGATTTTGAAGAATGGGTAAGAGAAATTAACAGACTGGGTGCAAGTATCACATTAACAATTAGAGAGGATTCTAATTCAGGGATGGGATATGGTAGAATCATTTCCCAAAATATCTATAATGAAAATGTAGGGCTAAAAGCGAATATAGGATTAGTTGTTTCGTCTGGAATAAGAGTTCCTTCTTTTTTAAATATGAGTGCTGATGAAGCTAGAAGCTATTCAGAAGAAGGTGGAATTTCTGTTGAGGTAATAGAGAAATACAAAACAGGAACAAATGTAGGAGATTTCATCTCTCAATCAATTCAGTCAGGGACTAAGGTGGAAGAAGGTACCAAAATAAAGGTTATTTATTCGTTGGGAGATAAAGTAAGAATCCCAAACTATATAAATCAACTTAGTGTAGATTTTGAAGATTGGGTTAGAGAAATAAACCAAATGGGTGCAAGTATCATATTAACAACTAAAGAGGATTCTAATTCACGAGTGGGGTATGGTAAAATCATTTCCCAAAATATTTATAATGAATATGTAGATTTATCAACTAATATTAAGTTAATAGTATCATCTGGAATAAGAGTTCCTTCGTTTTCTGATATGAGTGTTGATGAAGCTAGAAGCTATTCAGAAGAAGGTGGAATTTCTGTTGAGGTAATAGAGAAATACAAAACAGGAACAAATGTAGGGGATTTTATATCTCAAACAATCCCAGCAGGCACAAAGGTTGAAGAAGACACAAGTATAACGGTATATTATTCATTAGGTAATACTGTTACAATTCCAAACTATACAGGTCAACTCAAGATAGACTTTGAAGAATGGGTAAGAGAACAAAACGAAATGGGGGCAAGTATTACACTAACAGTACATGAAGACTATGTTGATAATTATATTTTTAATGAAAATATTGAATATGGCAGAATCATTCGTCAAAATATTTATAATGATAATGTAGATTTGTCAACGAATATAGAAATACTTGTTTCATTAGGTGAGGAGTACAGAGTAACAGATTTTTCTTTGTATTCAAGGCCTTCAATTCAGAGCTTTACTGAACAACAAGGATTAATGATAGTGGTTGAAGAAGTTTCTGATACTGGACTTCCAAGTGGCACATTTATTAGTCAAGAACCAGAGGCTGGTGAGATTATCAGCAAAAAAGATTTTATTAAAATTCGAGTTGCAGAGTAGAAGTAACAAACTATTATAAGCTAGGGAATGGATAAGTACGGCAGACTGCGTAAAAATAGTTTGTCGTTCTAACTTTTCTAGGCACAATTTTGTAAATATTTAACCTTGATGATAATAAAATTCACAAAATACAAAAGATACTAGCTGTGTAAATATTTTGTGTATTTTCTTTTTCTGACATACAATGTAGAAAGCTACTTTACAAATAGTTAAACCATAGAAATCAGAAAAGAGCTTTAACTGAAATAAATTCGAACTATTTCTCAAGAAATATTCACTACGACGTAAACTCTACCTTCTTGGGTACAGGACATATAATGGAGTCATATAAGACTCATGTTTACATCATTAATGAAGATGAAACTGAGGCAATAATATAATATATAGAAGAGCCTTTATGGTAAATTACATTTATTTAAAAAACAAACTTCCCTGTCAGTAGGAGGTCACTGAAAAACTATAGAAAAATCGTCATCATTTTTATGATGGCGATTTTTTATGTAAAAAACAAGAAAATCAAAAAGGAAATTACAAAGATATGTAGAATAAATATAATAGAATAAAAATAAAAAAGAGCGAGGGG
>DAOUQG010000185.1 GCA_030625765.1 Thermohalobacteraceae bacterium
ACCTTTTCCATAACGTCTCCCGCAATAAACTCACAGTTGTTTAAATTATTTAATTTAGCATTCTCTTTTGCAGCTTCTACTGCTTCTTCAACTATCTCTATACCTATAATCTTCTTAGCGACTGGAGCCATTATTTGAGCAATTGTTCCTGTCCCACAGTATAAATCGAAAATCACTTTATTGTTGGTATCTCCAGCGAAATCCCTAACAATAGAATATAGCTTATCAGCCCCTAAAGAATTGGTCTGAAAAAATGAAAATGCTGATATCTTAAACTTTAATCCTAATATCTCTTCAGTTATATAATCCTGTCCAAAAAGAATTCTTGTTTCGTCTGATTTAACTACATCGGATAAGCTATCATTTATGGTATGAAGAAAACCCTTTAGTTCACCATCTAGATTAGCTCTTTTCAAGCTATCAACCAAATCCGATAGCTCCAAATCCTTCTGAGAGCTTGTAACAAGATTAACCAATAACTCTTTCGTTTTTATTGCCTTTCTGACAACTAGATGTCTTAAATATCCTTTATGGGTTTTTTTATGATAGAAGGGTATTTCTCTTTTTCTGAAATATTCTAAAACAGTAGACAATACTTTAGTAAAGTCCTCATCTACAATCTGACAACCTTCAACTGTAATAATCTCATAGAACTTTCCCTTCTGGTGCATGCCTAAGGCTATTGGTCCTCCCTTCTCCATATCCCCAAAAGAAAACTCCATTTTATTTCTATAGGCATATTCATTAGGACTAGACTCTATGCCTAAAAACTCATATCCTTGTATTTCTGCATCATCTAGTAATCTCTTTACCTGATTTACCTTCAAATCCAATTGATGCTTATAAGGGATATTCAAATAGGAACATCCTCCGCAGGTTCCAAAATGCTCACATACAGAAGTCTCCTCTTCAATAGGAGCCCTTTCTATAACTTCAATTAATTGACCCTCAATTTTATTTCTTCTTTTTTTCTTGATTCTAACTCTTACTTTTTGTCCTTTTATAGTGTTTTTTACTATGATTTTTTTATCATCTATAATGCCTATACCCTTATTTGGAAAACTTACATCCTTTATTTCAATATCTATGATATCATTTTTTTTCATCTAGTTTGCCTCCTTGCCTTTTCTTCTTTTGTTCATACTTAGATTTAATCAAATAACGGACTTATTGATTCTTTATTATGTATTCTTTTTATAGCTTCTGCAAACATTGGTGCTACTGAAATTGTTGTCACCTTTGGATGATTTAATGTTAATTGATTGTTGATGCTGTCTGTAACGATCAATTTTTTGATATGACTATTCTCTAGAATGTCTAGACCCTTTTCTTGCAATAGTCCATGGGAAACACAAGCATAGATGTCATTGCACCCTAGTTTCTTTAGTCCCCTTGCCATATCTGCCAAAGTACCACACGTGGTTGTAAAATCATCAACAATTATAACATTTTTTTCTCTTACGTCGCCTAATATCTCCAATATTTCGGCCTTCTCGTCGTTTGCTTTCCTCTCTTTGTCTCCAATAACAATTGGCACGTCTAAGGCTACACTATACTTTCTAGCATCCTTTGCAAATCCAGCATCAGGAGCTGCTATTACGTAATTATCAATATCCATTTGTGATATATAGTCACAGAGCACTGGTCTCGCCAAAAGATGATCAACTGGTATCTTAAAGAAACCTTGTATCTGTGGACTATGTAAATCCATTGTTATAACCCTATCTGCTCCTGCTACTTCTATAGCATCTGCACATACTCTAGCTCTAATTGATACTCTTGGTTCATCTTTTTTGTCTGCCTTCGCATAGCTAAAAAATGGCATTACAACAGTAATAGAATCTGCACTAGCCCTTTTGAAAGCATCAATCCAAAAAAGTAGCTCCATAAAATCATCATTGGGTTTTAAACCTACTGGCTGAATTATAAATACATCCTTATCTCTAACTGTTTCTTCAATTTTTACATATGTATTTCCTTCTGAAAATGTCATTGCATAAGACTTCCCCAATTGAATATCTAGATGCTCACATATTCTGTCAGCAAAAATTTTTCCTGATGTTCCTGCAAATACCTTAATCTCACTATTCTTACATGGCAAATTAATCACTCCTTTAACTTTTTTAATTTTCATATAATCCATAAGCTAATTTTTATAATCTATCCACTTCTTATTTATGTACAATAATAGACTTACTTGATTATGACTGCTATTATATTATTTACATGGCTATATTACCATATGCAGGGTTATTGGGAATGTTTCATCTCTAGCCAGAAAAAACAATGGCATAGCCACTGTTTTTGTATTAATATACTCCCTTATCGTTTAAAAAATCCTTATACTGCATATCGATACCTAAAATATGCTTTTCAACCCAATCGGCAACAAACAATACTAAGTCTAATGTAACCTTTTTCTGTCCATTATCAATATCTTGATGATCAAATTCAATGATTTTTTTTACGAACTCATCATGTTCCTTACTATGGTAATCTAATCCTAGATAGCCATGCTCCTTCATTAATTTTTCTTCATATTGAAAATGATAAACGGCATAGTCTTTTAATTTTTCAACAATTTCTATTATTTCATCATATCTATCTATCCCATCCTTAAGATTTACTAGATTAAATATACTATCTCCGATTTCAAATAGCTTCTTATGCTGATTATCAATCTCCTTTATGTTGCAGCTATAATTTTCTTTCCATTTTATTGCCATTTTCATCCCCCTCTGAATAATTTATGATTATTATACCACATTAAAAATACCCAAACTATCTCCATTCTAATCTATTAAACATCTTATATAAAGATATCTACAATAAAACTATTATGACATTTTTGATTTTTCACCTTTCTTATAAACCCTTTTCAAATAGTAAATTACGCCTTGTATGATTGCATATACTCCAATTAATGCTAAAAATCCTAACAACCCAGCCACAATATCATTAAATTCCATATTGCCTCTTCCAGTTATCTTTTGTTCAATTTCAATGCTTAAAGCTAGCACTGCTAAAAATGTAAATGTATATATAAACGAAATTGCTGATATTGACCATTTGGATATCCGTTTGAAGACAGCATTCACAGCTAAAAACATAAACATTCCCATAAATCCGAAAAGTATAAAATGTAACGCTTTATCTGATAGCTCAATTCCAATGACTTTTAGGATTTTGTCCAAAATATCATGGATTTCATTTACTAAATCTGCTAAAAGTCTTATAACTTCTCCCACAATCTCACTTCCTTTTCAGTAGATTAATATATTTACACTACATGTACTACACTTCTACATTTTTTAATATTCTCCTTTTAAAATCAAAAAAACTAAGCTAGTATTGAATACTAGCTTAGTATATATATTATTTATAACTAATACTTCGCCTTAACTATTAAAATAAAAAGTAATAAAAATGATATAATATTTTGTAATTACTTGCATAAATAATATAACCTTAATCCCTATACTAAAACATAATTATAATAATATTGTATATTTTTTTAATAGCTACCATTAACAATACTACACCTATAATACGTTTAACATGTTTTGATTTTAATTTCTCAGTCATCAACCATGATCCTAGTAATGCACCAGTAATTGATGCAATTCCTGCACAAACAACAAGCATAGCATTTATACTTTCACTTCCTACATGACCAATAAACCCGGATATCGATGAAAATATTACAATAAATGCCGTTGTGGCAGATGCATTCTTTGAGTTAATTCCCATACCGATTAAAACAGGTAGTATCAAATTGCCTCCACCAATTCCAAGAAGCCCTGCTAAGAAACCAGCAATCATACCAATACTAATTCCTTTTATTATTTCTTTACTTCCAGTATTCCCTTGTACTTCATTTTGTTTCTGTTTAGGTTTTGAAAAAAGCATCCTAGCAGACGCATAAATCAAGAATGATGCAAATAATCCATTTAATAAAGTGCTAGATATTAAATGGCTCACATGTGCACCTAGTTGTGAAAATATTGAAGTCGCAATTATAATTGGAATTGCCATTTTATACATAATAAGTTTATTCTTATAATATCGTATACTGGCGAAAATCATTGCAATAGCATTTAACAATAATGCTGTAGACATTGCCACACGCAAATCAAAACCCATTGCAGTAAATGTAGGTATAAGAATAATTGCAGCACCTTCTCCAGCTATTGTTAGTAATGTAGTAAATATAAATGTAACAATCCCTGCAACAATAATCATTATGTAAATACCTCCTAATATCTTTCTGCATAATGTTAATTTGTATAGTTCTGTTTATTATTTAATACTAAACAAAATTATTTTAAGGGTTCTTATAATAAGTAATTTTATAAGAACCCTATTTAAATCTATTTAGTAATTATTTCTTTTAAAGCATCTGCAAATAGTCTAAGTTCTTCTTCTGTCACATAGAATCCAGTTGATATTCTAATTGGTGCAGGTAAATGTTGTTTTGGTACAGGACGTACCATGAATTTTTTCTCATTTAGAATTTTACACAATTCGCTAGGTTCCCATCCTTTAACTTTAAAATGCATAAACCCAGCTTCTGTACCAGCAGGAGTAATAATTTCAACTCCAGGCAAATCACAAATTAACTCACGTACATATTTTGATAGCTTTGCAATTCTATTTGTTGCCCAGTCAACTCCTACATCATTAATTAAGTACTCAAGAGACTTTTGAAAACCAAGTAATGTTGGAGTATACATTGCAGTAGCAATTTGATATCTTGCAGCAAATGGTGCTGGAATAATATATGGAGAATTTATATCTATATCATGACGATTCTTAATTGTACAAGGACTAATAAAGGTTGGGTCTACTTCCGAAATTCTATCTTTAGCAATATAAAGAGCTCCAATTCCTTCAGGCCCTAGCAACCACTTGCGACCTGCTATTGCATAAAAGTCAACTCCTAATTCATGCATGTTTGTAGAAACAGCTCCTGCGCCTTGAGCTCCATCTACCATTACCATAACATTGTGTTCATGACACATATCTACAAGTTTTTTTATTGGGAAAGTCATTCCTGTTGCAAACGACACATGAGGAACAACAAGCATTCTTGTACGTGGAGTTATCATTTTCTTCACATTTAAGAGAAATTTATCCTCATTATACTCTTCTCCGTATTTAACAGAAACGTATTTTACTGTTATTCCACGTCGAGCTTTAACTTGAGCTAAAGGAGCAATCACTGATGTATGATCAATATTTGTAGTTATAACTTCATCTCCTGATTGCCAGTTAATACCCCAAAGGACAATATTTAATGCTTCTGTTGTACTCTGTGTCAACGCAATTTCTTCATATGATGCTCCTACTATTTCAGCTAACAACTTTCTTGTAATATCCATATTTTCATACAATTCGCTTATAAAAGGCAAATATCTTCCCTCAAGAAATTCCTTTTCTGCTTCCTTCTGAATAGCATCAGCTGTAACTTTAGGTAAAGGTCCATTTGTTCCATTATTTAAATAATGTACTTTTAATGTAGCTGGCATTTGTTCACGAATTATTTTAAGTTTTTCATTATCATTTTTGTATTTCATAACCTTTATAAACCTCCTAAATATAATGGCATCTACCATAAAATTCGCAAAGAATGATTAGTACACCTAATACAAATTTAGTAATCACCATTTTGAACTAACTATATTTTCTTTATGAAATATTGATGTAATTATTATTAATTAGTATGTTTTACTATCTATGCAACACTTTCGGGAATTTTATTAACATAATTCGCTTTAATCATTTCTTCATCATTACCTTCAAATATTCTACCCCAACCTGTAATAGCAGCAAAAAGCATTACTATTGGTAAAACCCATGGGTGTACACAGTACATGAAGAAATCAGTTGTAGCGATATCAGGAATGAAAGTAAATGTGTCTTTCATTG
>DAOUQG010000253.1 GCA_030625765.1 Thermohalobacteraceae bacterium
TTACAAAAATGGACGAAAATATTCTAAGTGTGTTATTTATAGGCAGAGGGACTATAATAGATTATGGCAATATTGAAATTAAACATAGTATAAATCTAGACATAGCATCTACTAACGAGATTGTATATGATAATTTTATTAAGAATACTGAAGAAGCGAAAGAAGGAATAACTAAAGTATTAAACCAAAAGGTTAAGGAAAAAGGAATAGGAGAAGTATTAGAAGCAGAAGGAATACGCATTTATTTTAAAGCAGATGAAGTGATATTCTACTACATGCCTCTAGATGATAGTGCAAAAGAATTTGTCGAGTTAATAGTACCAATCGAAGAAATAAAAGAATTTATTAATACTGATTTTGGTGAAATACCTGCTAGTTAAAAGCTAATAATATTTTGAATGAGTGCTTATGAAATTATCATGGGCACTCATTTTTACATATTTAAAAAATGTAAATTAACAGTAACTCTTTTGTAACCTTTCTTTATTAATAGAATTGTATAATATATATATAGACAAGCTTAATGCAAAAAGTGGGGGATGAGTGATGGTTAAAAAAATAATAATAGGAGTTATGCTAATTGCTTTAACAAGTATTATTACAGCATGTACTATGAATGAATCAGTTGAGTCATTAATGAAGCCACCGAGACTTTCTATAAAGCAAGAGGAGGTCAAAGCAATATTAGAAGGAGTTATAGATTCTCATATTAAATTCACAAGTCCTTCAGCTGAAAAAAACATGAGTGCAATTCAACTAGTAGATATAACTGGAGACGAACAAGATGAAGTAGTAGTATTTTATTTTCTTGAAAATGATCAATATCCTCTAAGAGGTTTAGTACTAAAGAATGAGGCAAAAGTAGAATTATTTTCAGGAGAAATCAAAGGCATTGGATACGATTTTGATAACGTTCAATTTAAAGATATAACTGGAGATGGGAGTCTAGAGATTATTGTAGGATTTAGGGGCAGAGAGTTTTCAAATAAAGGATTAAGCATATATGATTATATAGATGGTGAGGTTGTAGAAATATTCAAAGATTCTTATACTGAATTAGCAGTAGGAAATTTAGACAAAGATCAAAAGGTCGAACTTGTTCTAATTAAGTCAGATAGAGAAGAAGGTATTGCAAAGGCTCAATTTTATAAATTTAATGGAGAAGAACTGAAAAAATTAGATGAGTCAAAAATGGATGCTTTTACGTATTATGAATTTGTAAAAATAGGTAATGCAACAGAGGATAAAACAGGTGTATTTATTAATATGTCGATAGGTGCACATTCGGGGTTGACTTCACTATTAGTTGTGGAAGATGGAAAGATAAACAATGTTTTTTTCAATGAAAAAAATGAGTTTACTGAAAAGACATTTACAGCATATTCTATAAGATGCGAGGATATAGATGAGGACGAAATTATTGAAATTCCTTTAACCAGAGAACCTATTGGCTACGAGAAATCTTCATATGCAGAAACTCCTTGGATTCATACATGGTACAAATGGGATGGAGATATGGGATTAACATATGTTAGCGAAAGCTATAACGATTATTATGCTAATTTTTCATTTGATTTTCCTGAAATATGGGATAAAAACATTACAATTGATAGAGCAGAAAGAATAAGAAAAGACTATGAGGAGTATTGGGTAACATTTAGCTATTTAGATGTAAATACATCTAATAGATATCCTTTGCTAACCATTTACAGCTATGATATTGATGAATGGAATAAAAAGCAAGAAGAAGGAGATAACAATGCAAATAAAATTGTACTTGATAGAAGCTTAAAAAAAGTTTATGTAGCTTCAACAGAAGAAAATTCAAGCTCTATTGAGAATGTAGATGAAATGAAGCTAGATATTGAAGAAGTAAAAGAACTTTTCAAAATTATAAAGAGATAATTTGAAAGAAATTGGCATAGTAAGGTGATGCTATGGATTTAGATAATTACCCTCCACAGTACTTCTTAGGTTGAGAGTTTAAGGAAAGAAGTACTGTATACGATTCGCGAATGATGAAGAAACTAAGTGACTCACAAGAAATCGAAGATTTCTGTTCGCTGATAAAGCTACTAAGTGACTTACTCAAAATCACAGATTTTGGTAATCTACTTATACTTATCGGGTAATCATCTAAATCCAAGAGTGTTGTGTTTTCATAACTTTTTGTGTTTGAGTGTGTGAAAACATGTTGGTTAATCTGGATAATATCATTAGCAACTGAATTTTTCAGATATTTAAGGGAGTGAAAGAATGAGCAAAGTATTGATTTTAGAAGATGAAGAAGATATAAGAGAGTTTATTGTAATAAATCTTAAAAGAGTGGGATACGAGGTTCTGCAGGCTAGTAGTGGAGAAGAAGCATTAGAAATAATATCAAAGAAAGAAGATATCAATATAGCAGTATTAGACGTTATGCTCCCAGGCATTGATGGTTTCGAGGTATGTAAAAAAATAAGACAAACTAATCAAACGCTGGGAGTTATTATGCTAACTGCGAAAACTCAAGAGATGGATAAGATTAATGGGCTAACAATGGGAGCAGACGATTATGTTGTAAAACCATTTAGCCCAGCTGAATTGGTTGCTAGGATTGATTCTTTAAATAGGAGAGTTAGCTTATTGCATGAAGGAAACAAAGATGAGTGGATTTCTGGTCCCTTTAAATTAGATAATACAGCTAGAAGCTTATTTAAAAATGATAAAGAGATTGAAATAACTGAAATAGAATATTTAATATTAAAGTTATTTATAGAAAATGAAAGCAAAGCACTAAGCAGAGAGCATATTCTAGATGAAGTATGGGGTGTGAATTATTTTGGAGATGGTAAAATCGTTGATGTAAATATTAGAAGAATCAGACAAAAAATTGAGGATGAACCTTCAGATCCAAAGTTTATTAAAACGGTATGGGGATACGGATATAGATGGAGAAGGGGAAATTAAAATGAATGGGATTAAGAAAAGATGGGTAAGGAACTACATTATTGTAATATTTATTGCAATGCTATTAATAGAGGGAAGTTTTTTAGTGGTTATAAGGAAATACTATTATGAAAGCATTGAGCAAAACCTAA
>DAOUQG010000153.1 GCA_030625765.1 Thermohalobacteraceae bacterium
ATTGGTTTTGTATGTCCTCATGCAGAAAAAATGAAGGAAGCAATTGAGAAGAAACTAGGGGATACTGTAAAGATTATTGATTATACTCATTGATTAAAAAAACGCTAGATAAAAAAGAATAACTAGTATAAGAGTTAAATCCCTGCAATTTATGGAATTCATAAAATGCAGGGATTTTTCAGTATAGTTATTTGCAAGGTTCTAAACAAAATTAATAATCTTTATTTCTTTAAATTTAGGAAGAGGTTATAATTTAAGGAAGGGGTTAGACTTGAAAAATTCACCTACACATGTAAAACTATACCTAGAATCATACTACAGAAATAGCTAAAATTACTGTCATAGCATGGGGTATAGTTTTCAGAATAAAATCTAAAAAAAGAAGTGAGCAAAAAAGAACCGTCCCTAGAATCTAAAAAAGAACCGTCCCTAGAATCTAAAGAACCATCCCTAGAATCCCTAGAATTACTCATTGTTAAAAAAATAACAAAAATTTACAACAAAAAAAACTCATAGCTATCTCTATCCGCTTTTTTTGTATGTTATAATTATAATAGTGACATACTCAATATCACAGGGAGGAAGACATCGATGAGGAGAAGAATAATCTGTGTCCTTATAATATCAATATTTCTAATATCTTTATTTTTTAACATGTATTTAGAAACTGAATATGATATAAACATATTTGAGTTCTTAAAGAAATCGGAGGACTTAACTCAAGAAGAGAGGGATTGGCTTTCACAGCATGGAAAGATTATCTATGGCTCAGATGATCACTCACCACCACTTAGATATATTGATGAAAAAAATGGACAGTATAGTGGCTTAATTTTAGATTATATCAGAGCATTGTCTATTGAGCTAGGAACGGAAATAGAGTATAAGCCTTTGGGATGGTGGAATCAATCACTAAAAGCTCTTTCTAACAAACAAGTAGATTGTTCTGATTTAATTCCCTCAGAAGAAAGAGGAGAGTTATATGATTTTTCAGACCCAATATATAATTTAAGTGGAGTTATTGCAGTACCCATAGATGAAAATAAGATTGTTAGTTATGAAGATTTAGAAGGAAAAAACATTGCTGTTCCAAAAGGGGACTATGCAATAGGCTTTTTAGATTCAAAGCTAAATAATGTTAATTATATTTTTACTCCAAATTTGGAGAGTGCAATTACACACCTCATAAATGGACAAGTAGATGCAGTGGTTGGAGATGAACCAGTATTAACCTACTTAATTAATGATAAATATTTAAAAAATAATTTTAAAATTTTAGACAATCCTATGTACCAAGAAGACTGTGTACTTGCTGTTCCAAAGTCAGAAAAAATACTTTTGTCAATTCTGAATAAAGGTATTTTTAATCTTAAAAAGAAAAAAACTATGTTTAAAATTCAGCAAAAATGGTTTGGAATTGCTGCCCCTTTTGCTAAAGAAAATGCATCAGATAAGATAAGCTTATTAATGGTAATTTTTATTAGTATAATATTTTTGGTTACTTATCTTGCTTACTCTTGGAACAATGTTCTTAAAAAAGAGGTTGAAAAGAGGACGAAGGAGCTATCTGTTAGCAAAAATAGACTTCAAACAACATTTGATAGCCTAACACATCTAATGATAGTTGTAGATAGAGACCATAATATTGTAAATGTAAATGATGCATTTTGTAGGTTATTACGATTAGATAAAGATGAAATTTTAGGACGTAACTGTTTAGAATTTAAAGATATTTTATATGGACATGGTGTTGAATATATCATAGAAAACACTTTTTATACAGGAAAACAGTATCAACAAGAATTAAAGTATCAGGATAAGATTTTTAATATAAACACTTTTCCTTTAGATGATAGTTCTAGTGAGTTTTCAAATATATTGATTATGGTAAAAGATATTACTCAACTTAGATTAAGTGAAAGTCAGATTTTACAGAAAAATAAAATGGCAGCTGTAGGACAGTTAGCAGCAGGAGTTGCCCATGAGATAAGAAATCCTTTAGGCTTAATAAGAAACTATAGCTATATTCTAAAAAATAATTTATATGATGATGAGAAAGTAAAAAAATCAATAAACATTATTGAGGATTCAGTTGAAAAATCAAGTAACATAATTGATAATTTATTGAACTTTTCAAGAATTTCTAGTGATAGATGTGAAAAGATTAATTTACGAAGATTTATTACTAAAATTATTGATCTAGAGAAAAAGACCCTAGAAAAAAATAATATTGACTATAAAATTGTTTGTAGTAAGGATATAATCTGCTGTACAAGTCAAGAATCATTAAAACATATTTTTGTTAATTTAATATCAAATTCAATTGACGCTTTACCAAATGGTGGATTAATCAGAATACAATGTAATAAAAATGATGGTATGTTATCGATTAAATTTAGTGATAATGGTACAGGAATAAGTGAAGAAAATCTAGAAAATATATTCAATCCATTTTTCACAACAAAACAGGTTGGAAAAGGAACTGGATTAGGATTATATATTACCTATAACGAAGTACAAAAATATGGAGGCGCTATAAGAGTTAAAAGTAAGTTTGGTACTGGAACAGTATTTCATATTAAGTTACCTTTAAGGGGGAACGAAGATGACCAAATCAAATAATAAGTTGTTTAAAATACTTATAGTAGACGATGAGATAGGGTATAGAGAAAGTCTTCAAGTGATTCTTGATGACCAAGGATATTATACTGAAACAGCAGTAAGTGGAGAAGATGCTTTAGAAAAATTAAAGAATAATAATTTTGATCTAGTATTAACTGATTTATTGATGGGAGGAATGGATGGAGTTGAATTATTATATAAAGTCAAAGAAGCATATGAACATGTCGAAGTGATATTAATTACAGGATACGGAACAATCGAAAATGCTGTAGAGGCAATGAAAAAAGGTGCTTTTACGTATTTTATAAAAGGGCATAATCCAGAAGATCTTATTAAAGAAATCAAAGCAATAGAAGACATGGTTCGTGTAAAAAATAGCAATAAAAAGGGAATAATTAAGAAAAACAATACGAATTTTATGTTTACAACAAAAAGTGAAAAGTTTAGAAAAGTATTAGATATTGCAGAAAAGGCAGCTAAAAGTAATGCGAACATACTTTTATTAGGAGAATCTGGGGTAGGAAAAGAAGTATTTGCAAGACATATTCATAATTGTAGCGAAAGAGAAAACGAGAAGTTTATACCTGTAAACTGTCAGTCATTTTCAGGTGGATTGCTTGAATCAGAGCTATTTGGTTATGAAAAAGGTTCTTTTACAGGAGCAATAGGTCAAAGAAAAGGTAGATTTGAAGCTGCAGATAATGGAACATTATTTCTAGATGAGGTTGGAGATATACCTTTAGATACACAGGTTAAATTACTGAGAATTCTTGAAACAAAAAAGATTGAGAGGATTGGAAGTAATGAAACATTATCAGTAAATTTTAGACTTGTTTCTGCAACGAATAAGAAATTAGAAAAGGAAATAGCTAAAGGTAATTTTAGAGAAGATTTCTTCTATAGAATCAGCACTATTACAATAGAAATACCACCACTTAGAGAAAGAAAAGAAGATTTAAACATGCTTATAGACTTTTTCTTTGAAAAATCAAAAAAAGAGAATAATAAGGATGATATTAAAATTGGTGAAGGGGTAATGGAAGCTCTACTATCGTATGATTTTCCGGGAAATATTCGTGAGCTAAAAAATATAATTGAAAGATTAGTAGTTTTATCAGAGAATGGTATCATCTCAAAGCGAGATTTGCCAGAACTAAAAAAGCTTCAAATTGATGAAGATGAAATTGAAATAATTAAACCATTAAAAGATGTAAGAAAAGAAGTGGAAGCAGAATATATTGCAAAGGTTCTTGAAATTTGTGAAGATAATATATCAGAAGCTGCTAGAAAACTATCTATAAGCAGGAGGCAACTGTTTAATAAAATATCTGAATATGGTCTTAAGTAGGAAAAAAATTTCATAGTAGTTAGGAAATTTTTTTCATATGGAAAAGATGTTTCTCAAAAATGAGGAGCATCTTTTTTTTCTTTTTTTGAAGGAGTAAAAAAACTAAAAAACTAAAAAACTAGATAAATAAACGGTTAAAATGGTTTTTTGTGTTTTTAAATTGCAGTAAATAATGAAATTATCACTAAAAATATTATTTTGGCACAAGTATTGCAATAATAATATAGCGAAGAGACAAGTAATAAAAGTGTTAAAAAAATAACGATGCATCTACAATACTTTAAAAGAGAGGTGAGAAAATGAATAAAACAATTATCACTAATAACAAACTAGTTTACGAAAAATTAAATGAGAAAATTGAAACACAATTTTTAAGTAAATATAGTTATATTGAAATTTTAGAACATGTTAGAGATATGATTCACGAAGGAAATAAGCTTCTTACTCATCCTCTTTCAGGAAGTTTAAAACCAAATGAAACACCATTTAAATCTATAGTAGTAAGTAAAAAGAAAGAGGATTTAGATTTAGAAGGTTTATCAATTATTGAAGATAGCATTGCTTCAGCTCAAAAATTTATTAGTGGTAAACCTACTCCTCAGTATAATGAAAGAATTTTAAATGATTTCAGACTAATTGATTTATCGTTATTAGAAAATGCTGTAAATAGGATGGTTTGTTTATAGCAGTAGTACATTAGTGTACAAGCTGTTCAATATAAAAGGAGGTGTGTTCTTTGCGTTTAGAACTAGGAAAAATATTTATTAAAGATGTACAATTTGGTGAATCCACCAAAGTTGAGAATGGAACTTTATATGTTAACAAGCAAGAGCTAATTGATATTGCGATGGAAGATGATCGCATTATAAATGCAACTATTGAGCTTGCACGTTCAGGTGAATCTGTAAGGATTGCTCCTGTTAAGGATGTAATTGAGCCAAGAGTTAAGGTTGAAGGTGAAGGAAATATATTCCCAGGTGTTATAAGTAAAGTAAAAACAGTTGGTTCAGGAAGAACTCATGCATTGGTAGGAGCAAATATTGTTACAGCTGGTAAAATAGTAGGGTTCCAAGAAGGTATTATTGATATGTCTGGTCCTGGAGCAGAATATACTCCATTTTCTAAGACTTATAATGTGTGTGTAGTTGTTGAACCTAAAGAAGGTATTGAGACACATGCATATGAAGAAGCTGCTAGATTAGCTGGTCTAAAGATAGGTGCATATGTAGGTAACGCTGGTAAGGATGTTGAGCCTGATGAAGTTGTAGTATATGAGACAAAACCACTTCTAGAGCAGGTAGCACAGTATCCTAACCTGCCAAAGGTAGGATATATTCATATGCTTCAATCACAAGGATTACTTCATGACACTTATTACTATGGAGTAGATGCTAAGGAGATAGTTCCTACTTTCATGTATCCAACTGAGATCATGGATGGAGCAATAGTAAGCGGTAACTGTGTTGCACCTTGTGATAAGGTTACAACATTCCATCACTTAAACAATCCAGTAATTGAAGACCTTTATAAAAGACATGGTAAGGATCTAAATTTCATTGGAGTTATTTTGACAAATGAGAACGTATTCCTTGCTGACAAAGAAAGATCTTCAGATATGGTAGGTAAATTTGTTGAATTCCTTGGTTTAGATGGAGTTCTTATCACTGAAGAAGGATATGGCAACCCTGATACAGATTTAATGATGAATTGTAAGAAGGCTACTAAAGCAGGAGCAAAGGTAGTTTTAATAACAGATGAATTCCCAGGAAGAGATGGAAAATCTCAATCTCTTGCAGATGCTACACATGAAGCGAGTGCTTTAGTATCTTGTGGAAATGGTAATATAATTGTTGAACTTCCACCAATGAAAAAAGTAATAGGTACTTTAGACTATGTAGAAACAATGATAGGTGGATATGAAGGAAGTTTAAGACCTGATGGTAGTATTGAAGCAGAAATTCAGATCATTATCGCTTCTACAATAGCTAATGGTTATAATAAGCTAACAGCTAGAAATTACTAAGAGAGGAGGAAATTAAATGAGTAAAATAAGAGTAGTACATTATATAAATAACTTCTTTGCAGGAATTGGTGGAGAGGAAAAAGCAGATATACCTCCAGAAATAAGAGAAGGTGTAGTTGGACCAGGGATGGCATTAAGAAGTGCATTAAAGGATGAAGCCGAAGTAGTAGCTACAGTTATATGTGGTGACTCATATTTTGGAGAGAATATTGAGGAAGCAAAAACTGAGCTTTTAGAAATGATAAAGCAATATGAGCCAGATTTATTCATAGCAGGACCTGCATTCAACGCTGGTAGATATGGTGTTGCATGTGGTACGATTGCAAAAGCTGTAGAAGAAGAATTAAATATTCCTGTAGTTACTGGAATGTATATAGAAAATCCTGGTGCAGATATGTTTAAGAAGGACTTACACATTATAGAAACTAAAGATTCTGCGGCAGATATGAGAAAAGCAATACCTAAAGTAGCAAAGCTTGGACTAAAGCTTGTTAAAGGTGAGATAGTAGGACCACCTGAGGAAGAAGGATATTTAGTAAGAGGAATAAGAACAAACTATTTCCATGAGAAAAGAGGCTCTGAAAGAGGAGTTGACATGTTAGTCAAAATATTAAATGGTGAAAATATTACAACAGAATATCCAATGCCAAATTTTGACCGTGTTGAACCAAACTCAGCTATTAAAGATATGTCAAAGATTAAAGTTGCATTAGTTACATCAGGAGGGATTGTGCCACAAGGGAACCCTGATAGAATCGAATCATCAAGTGCAACAAAATATGGAATATACGATTTTTCTGGAATGGATTCATTAACATCTGATAAGTTTATGACTATTCATGGTGGTTATGATAGAGCGTATGTATTAGAAAATCCAAACCTTGTAGTTCCTTTAGATGTTATGAGAGATTTAGAAAGAGAAGGTGTAATTGGTGAATTAGCTAATTACTTTGTAACTACTACAGGAACTGGTACTTCAGTAGGAAATGCTAAAGCATTTGGCGAAGCATTCTCTAAAAAGCTAGTGGAAGATGGTGTTGAAGCAGTTATACTAACATCAACCTGAGGCACTTGTACACGTTGCGGTGCAACGATGGTAAAAGAGATTGAAAGAGTAGGAATACCTGTAGTTCATATTGCTACAGTAGTACCTATTTCATTAACAATTGGTGCAAATAGAATAGTACCTGCGATTGGTATCCCATATCCATTAGGAAATCCAAATCTGGATGCAGAAGGAGACAAGAAGGTAAGAAGAGGATTAGTTGAAAAAGCATTAAAAGCTTTACAGACAGAAGTAGAAGATCAGACTGTATTTGAAGATTAAAATGATACTAATTGAAAAGGGTGGTAAATAGTCACCCTTTTCAAACACAATCTTATCATCCTATATAGAGTAAATATCTCTGACACAAAGATATTTAAGTATTTACTTTCTAGAAATCATATCGATTCCATATAAAATAAAATGATTTAATTGAATAGTTGACTTATAAGAATAAATAGATGTACAACTAGAGTCTTGATTGACATTTTTTTAACAAAAAAAATGGTCTGTAATATTTATTAGTTGATTTCAAAGAATTTTGTATCAAATTTAATCGAAGATTTTTTTAG
>DAOUQG010000043.1 GCA_030625765.1 Thermohalobacteraceae bacterium
ATCACCAAATCATATTGTAGCAGATGCGTTAGAGCTTATGGAAAGATATCATATTTCAGGAGTACCTGTTACAGATGAAAAGAAAAAACTAGTAGGAATAATAACTAATAGAGATATAAGATTTGAAAATGACACTACTAAGAAAATTGATGAGGTTATGACTAAAGAGAATCTTGTTACAGCAAAACATGGCATAACAATGGATGAATCTCTAGATATAATGAAAAAATATAAAATTGAAAAGCTTCCTTTAATAGATGATAAAGGAATATTGACAGGACTTATTACTATAAAAGATATTGAAAAAGCAATAAAATATCCAAATTCAGCAAAGGATGAGAAGGGAAGATTATTAGCGGGGGCAGCTGTTGGTGTTACTGGAGATGTTTTAGAAAGAGTTGAGGCTCTAGTGAATGCTAAGGTTGACGTAATAGTAATAGATACTGCGCATGGTCACTCTGTGGGGGTTATTGAATCTGTTAAGAAAATTAGAAAACTGTTCCCTGATGTACAAATAATAGCAGGAAATGTTGCTACAGCTGCAGCTACAGAGGAGCTAATAGAAGCAGGAGCAGATGCTGTAAAGATAGGAATTGGGCCAGGTTCTATTTGTACAACTAGAGTTGTTGCAGGTGTTGGTGTTCCTCAAATAACAGCTGTATACAATTGTGCTGAGGCTGCTAAAAAGTATGGAATCCCTGTAATTGCGGATGGTGGTATTAAATACTCTGGAGATATAGTAAAAGCAATAACTGCAGGAGCAAATGTTGTTATGCTAGGATCTCTATTTGCTGGGACAGAAGAAAGTCCAGGAGAATTGGAATTATTTCAAGGAAGAAGATTTAAGGTATATAGAGGAATGGGTTCAGTTGCTGCAATGGAAGCAGGTAGTAAAGATAGATATTTCCAACAAGAGAGTAAAAAATTCGTTCCAGAAGGAGTTGAAGGAAGAGTTGCTTACAGAGGACCATTAAAAGATTCTATGTATCAGCTAGTAGGAGGATTAAAGGCTGGTATGGGATATTGCGGAGCAGCTACAATTGAAGATTTAAAGGAAAAAGGACAATTTATGAGGATAACAAATGCAGGGCTTATAGAAAGTCATCCACATGATATTCATATAACAAAAGAAGCACCAAACTATAGTAGAGATTAGATCGGAGGGTGAAAATGAATAATACTACAATTCTTATACTAGATTTTGGAGGACAATATAGTCAACTAATTGCTAGAAGAGTTAGAGAAGCTAATATTTATTGTGAGATAGTTCCATATAACTATACGATTGATAAGATAAAATCAAAAAATCCAAAGGGAATTATATTCTCAGGTGGACCTTCTAGTGTATATGCAGAAAATGCACCAAAATGTGATGAACAAATATTTGAGTTAGGAATTCCAATACTAGGGATTTGCTATGGCGGGCAATTAATGGCTCAGAACTTTAATGGTAAAGTTAATAGAGCAAAAGCAAGAGAGTATGGAAGAATAAAATTAGAAATAAAGGCAAATGAAGGGATATTTCGAAATATAAAAAATAACATACAGTGTTGGATGAGTCATACAGACTTTATAGAAGTTCCTCCAGCTGGTTTTGTTATCACTGCAACTACAGAATCTTGTCCGGTTGCAGCAATGAAAAACGAAGAGAAGAAGCTATATGCAGTACAGTTCCATCCAGAGGTTGAGCATACAGACATGGGTAAGGATATAATAAACAATTTCTTGTATAATGTATGTAATATTTCTCCAGATTGGGACATGGGAGATTTTGCACAGGAAACTATCGCTATGCTGAAAGAAGAAATAGGAGATAAAAAGGCTTTATGTGCATTATCTGGTGGAGTAGACTCATCAGTAGCAGCAGTTCTTGTGCATAAGGCTATAGGAAAGAATTTAACCTGCGTTTTTGTTGATCATGGCTTGTTAAGAAAAGACGAAGGTGATCAGGTAGAAGAAGTATTTAGAGATAAATTTGATATGAATTTGATTAGAGTAAATGCTAAGGATAGATTTTTAGGTAAGCTTAAAGGCGTTACTGACCCTGAAGAGAAGCGTAAGATAATAGGGGAAGAGTTCATAAGAGTATTTGAAGAAGAAAAGACGAAATTAGGAGAAATAGACTATCTAGTTCAAGGTACAATTTATCCAGATGTTATAGAAAGTGGAACTGACAAGGCATCTGTTATAAAGAGTCATCACAATGTAGGTGGACTTCCTGAAGATGTTGACTTTGAGTTGATTGAACCTCTAAGACAGCTGTTTAAGGATGAGGTTAGAGAGGTAGGAAGGAAATTAGACATTCCATCTGAGATTATAGACAGACAACCTTTCCCAGGTCCGGGACTCGCAATAAGAGTTCTAGGAGAAATAACAGAGGACAAATTAGAAATAGTTAGAGAAGCTGACTGGATATTTAGAGAGGAAATAAGAATAGCAGGCTTGCAGGGCAAGATATGGCAGTACTTCGCAGCACTTCCTAATATAAGAAGTGTAGGTGTTATGGGTGATGAAAGAACATATACGCATACAATTGCATTAAGAGCAGTAACTAGCTCAGACGGTATGACATCAGATTGGGCAAGAATACCATTTGAAGTACTTGAGAAAATTTCAAATAAAATAGTAAATAACGTTGAAGGAGTAAACAGAGTAGTATATGATATTACTTCTAAGCCTCCTGCAACTATTGAGTGGGAGTAGAGAATAAATAAATTTGTAAAAAATATGATTTGAATAACTAGGTAAGTACTTTATTTATATTAATATAAATAAAGTACTTTTTTGTTAGAAGCTTTCTTTAAGTAGTTCAAGAAAATATTACAGGAAAATATTAATATGATAAAACAAAAGAAACTATTGATAGTATATGTTATAATAGCTTATATTAATATGATTGAACCACATGACAAAAAATGATATATAAACTAGGAGGAAATACATAATGGAGCTTACCTTAGCATCTCAAATCATTATTGGACTTATAATTATTTTTTTAGCAGGCATAATACAAGGAATAACAAGCTTTGGTTTTTCATTATTAGCAGTACCAATCTTAAGCTTGTTTTTACCACTAAAAATAGTTACACCAATGTTAGTAATATATAGTTTTGTTATGAATTCTGTAATATTATATAATGTTAGGAAACATGTTAATATTAGAAAAATAGCTATTTTAGTAATCTCAGGGATAGTTGCAATCCCCTTTGGAACATATTTATTAAAGGTATTGGATGAAGGAGTTTTAAAGATTCTAGTAGGAGCTATAGTAACACTTTCAGCATTAGCATTTATACGTGGATTTAAAGTTGTTATTAAGAATGAAAAGCTTTCCTATGTACCAGTTGGAATAATTAGTGGGATACTTAATGGAAGTGTTTCATTAAGTGGGCCACCTGTAATACTTTTCTTAACAAACCAAGGAGTAGAAAAGCAGATATTTAGAGCAAGCTTAACATCGTATTTTTGGGTTATAAATCTATTTACTATTCCTATGTTTATGTTAAATGGACTTATTACAAAAGATGTTGTGAGTTATACAGGTTACCTATTCCCTGCTTTAATCATTGGAGTTCTTGTAGGAATTAAGGTAGCAGGAAAAGTTGATGAGAAGTTTTTTAGAAAATTAACTTTAGTACTTATGCTAATTATGGGTATTTTATCAATAATATCTGGAATCAAATAATAGAGAGGTATGATGGTATGTATAGACACAATAAAATGATTTATGTATTAATGACAATTACATCTCTATTTTGGGCGGGAGCTTTTATTGCAGGAAAGCTTGGTGTGACAGAATTAACCCCTGTAGTTTTAACATTTTTTAGATTTCTTTTTGCTTCCATTATTATGATAATAATAATGATTAAGTACGAAAAAAAGAAATGGACTATAAAAAAAGAAGACTGGTTTTCTGTACTTTTGTTGGGTATAGTAGGTATGGCAGGATATCAAATACTTTTTTTTACAGCTCTTAAATATACTCAAGCTGGAAATGCTTCTATATTGGCAGCTACCAATCCCCTTATTTCTGCAGTACTTGCAGCTGTCTTTGTAAATGAGAGACTTGAAATAAAAAGAATAGGGGTATTGTTACTAGCATTAATAGGGGTTATTTTAACAATAAGTAGCTGGGATGTTAATGTCCTACTAAATTTTAGCTTTAATAAAGGCGATATATTAATGCTTATGGCAGTTTCATGTTGGGCAATATATTCAGTAATCGTTAAGAGAATAATGCCTAAATATAGTCCCATAATTCTAACAACATATAGCTTTATAGTATGTACAATAGCTTTGGTTCCTTTTATAATAAAAGAGTTTGTACAGGTAAATGTTATAAATATTTCTGTAAATGGGTGGATATCAATACTATATATGGCTATATTTCCTACTGTAATCGGATTTTTAATTCAACAGATGTCTATAAAAGAAATTGGAGTAAGTAAAACGGCTATTTTCTTAAATCTTGTTCCTGTATTTTCAATAATATTATCTGCTCTGATTCTTCACGAAAAACAAGGGTATCTAAGACTTGTCAGTGGCTCGATTATAATTTTAGCTGTATATCTTAACTCTCGTATAAAGTTGAAATCAGATACATAAGTAAATAAATACTAGATATAATACATGTAAAAAGAGCACAGTATAATACAGCAGAACCTTCAACTGTTGACATTTATAGGTAATGATGATAATATATGGATGATAATATATAAGATCATCAGAATGGGGGAAGATCATTATGAATAACAAGGGTAGTATCATATTTATTATTTTATTAATATGTTTATTTATTTCTTCATGCTCGACTGATTTAAAAGAGCAAAACTCTGAATTAAATGATCAGATATCAGAGTTAAAAAATGAAAATGGTGAGCTTATAAGGAAAATTGCTGAATTAGAAAATAAAAATAAAGATTTATCAGAAGAAAAAGAACTGCATAAGATAGAGAAAAGAAAGTTCGGAGAGCATACAGAGTTATTAGAAAATAAAATTTATAGATTGTCAATGAACGAAAGTAGTATATCAAGAAAGCTTAATAGTCAACATCAATATTTAAATTCTTTATCTAAAGAAGACTATTTTAATAGTAACTATATAATTATTCCGGTATATACAGCAAATATCGATACATATAAAAGAGAAACTGAGTATTATATTATAATTCCTAAGAAAATACTACTAGAAGAAAAACTGAAAGTCATGGCAGATATATTAACAAAATCCTTTGCAAATCTTCCAATCGAAGTTATGAGAATAGATAATAAGGAAGGTAAATTAATTGCAGTGATAAATTTAAAAGAAAATTCTGAAAGTAATGCTACTTGGAATACTCTTTATTTTCAGGGTTCTTGTGGTGGAACTGTAATATCAACTACATTAATAGAAACATTTTTACAAAGAGATTATGAAGGTGAGTGGATAGATGGTGTCAAATTTTTATATCACGGTGGCGATGTTCAATTTGAACATGTGGCAGATTTAGAAAAAATTAATTATAGGTAGAAATTAAGAGACTTTGTCAAAAGCCAATAAGGTTTTAACAAAGTCTTTTTTTACTACAAATTATATTCCTTGATTTTTCTATACAATGTTGCCCTGCTAATTCCTAAAGCATCTGCAGCCATATTTTTTCCCTTAACACTGTCACCATACAAAAGTAATGCTTCTTGGATAAGTTTCTTTTCCATTTCTTGAATTGACATAATATTCGTTCTTAACTTTTTTCCATTTACATTTCTTATTTTAACAGGAATACTATTTATTGTTATAGTAGATGTTGTTTCCATATTTACAGCATACTCTACGATATTCTCTAATTCTCTAACATTTCCTTTCCAGCAATAGTTTAATAATATATTTTCAACATTTGAAGAAAATGATTCAATGTTTTTATCAAGCTTTTTATTGGATAGTTTTAAAAAATGGTCAAGCAATACTTTTATATCTCCTTTCCTTTCTCTTAAAGGAGGTATGAAAAGTGGAATAACATTAAGTCTATAAAATAAATCTTCACGAAATTCTCCATTTTCTACCATTGTGTCTAGATCCTTGTTAGTAGCTGCAATAACTCTTACATCAATAGGTATATTTTTGTGCCCTCCTATTTTTTCTATAGTTTTTTCCTGTAACACTCTTAGTAGTTTTGTTTGAAGATGGAGTGGCATATCTCCGATTTCATCCAAAAACATAGTCCCTTCGTGTGCAAGCTGAAATTTGCCTGCTTTTCCTCCCTTCATTGCTCCTGTAAAAGCACCTTCTTCATAGCCAAATAATTCGCTTTCCAACAAGGTTTCTGGTATCGCAGCACAGTTAATTGCAATAAATGGTTTGTTGTTTCTATTACTATAATAATGTATAGCTCTTGCAAACAATTCCTTTCCTGTTCCACTTTCTCCTTGAATTAATATAGTAGAATTGCTGTTTGATACTTTTCTAGCCTTCATTTTTGTTTGTTGAATCTCAAAACTTTTACCAATTATATCGTCAAAGGTTGTAGAAAAATTATTTAGTGAAATTTCATTTACAACTTTATACACATCAGACATTTTTTTGAAGGTTAAAATTGAACCTATACTTTCATCACCTATCTCTACAGCTTTACTAGAAACTAAAGTCTGAAATTCATTTTTGTTTCTAGTAATTGTTATTTCTTTATTACTGAACTGAATATTATCTTTTACAAGGTACTTAATGTAGTCATGAGAAATAATATCACAAATTTTCTTCTCATTTAATTCTGAAGATGATATACCAAATGACTCATCAATAACAGAATTAGTATAAGTGATATATCCATTTTCATCAATTGCAATGATACCTTCATCAATTGAGTTCATGATGGAAATAAGCTGCTTTCTCATTACATGTAAATTATTCGCGGCTACCTTCTGTAACAATTTACTAATAATCAGCTCTACCATTCTCTCTAAAAATTCGATAAGGTACTTTTGTCTATCTATTAAAATAGATTGATATTCTTCTGAAATCGCTATTAAGCCGATTCCTCCAATAGTTGTATTTCCATATTTTATTGGTATACCTATCATAGACAATAGCTTGCATTTATTTTTTTCTTCACATATCTGACAGTTTTTATCTTTTTCTTTTTCATCTATAACTATGATCTTACCAGTGTTTATTACTCTACCCAAAATAGAATGACTATCTATGTGCATACTATCTACATCAAAGTGCTTTTTAGTATCCCCTATCTTATTATACTTATCATCACAAATAATAACATCCATGTTTAAAATACTTGCTATAGCTTCAGATATTTTTTGAACAGTATATTGAATATTTGATAATTTGACCATATTGCTTACCTCCATTTCTTCTAGAAGAGCAAATATTTTCCAACATAAGAAATAAATATACACGTCGATTAATGTCGAATTAATACCATTATACCATATAATTATCCAAATGTATGAAATAATTACAGGAGCATTTGTAAAGGCTACTATCAATAGAATTATATCACCATTAATTTCTCAAAGTGATAAACGGAATGTTTGTTGGAAAAAGTAGATAGTTGATGAAATTACTAACTGTGATTTCTCATAATGAGAAGAAATGTAATTAGAAATTAACAAATTTAACACAAAATTTATAGAAATGATAAATTCGAAAAAAACAGCTAATACAATTATGCATTTCAAGCCTTTTATTTTTTGGCACAACATTTGCAAAGTATAATGATGAATCAATTCCATTTACATATGAATAGATTCCAATAGTATAAGCACAAAAAACAGTAAATAACATTTATGAAAGGAGGATAGAAGGAGTCTGTCATATACGATAAATGTATCAATATTTGAGCCTTATATCTTTTAATAGCATGTATTAGGAAAGTAAATTAGAAAAACGTTTACTTATATAAAATAAGAAGTCTTTGTTATTTAATATTCTTATTGAGCAACGCGTTAAAAGTAAATTTAAAGGAGGATCATAATGAAAAGATATTTTAGTTTAATTGCTATTTTGATAACGTTTGCATTAATATTTACAGGATGTACAGATACGGGGAATGATACTCAAGATACTGCAAAAGATGGAGAAATAACTATTGCAGTAGCATGTCCACTTACTGGAGACTATGCACAGTATGGAGAAGCTTTTAAAAGAGCTACAGCATTGAAAGTAAAAGAAGTTAATGAAAACGGTGGAATAGATGGAAAGAAAATAAAAATTGAGCTTATGGATGACAAAAACGATCCTAAAGAAGCAACAAACGTTGCTCAGAGATTGGTTTCAAACAAAAATGTTGTTGGAGTTGTAGGACACTTTTCAAGTACAGCATGTTTGGCAGCTGCACCTGTATATCAAAAAGCAGGACTTGTTGAGTTTTCACCAACTTCTTCACATCCTGATTTTACAAAGCAAGGAACATATATGTTTAGAAATATAAACACACAAGAAATAGAAGGACCAATTGTAGCTGACATGGTAGTGAACAGAATGAAGGGTAAGAAAATAGCTGTTATATACATCAATAATGACTGGGGAATTACAGCTAAGGATAACTTTATTAAAGCTGCAGAAAAATTAGGTGCTGAAATAGTAGCAGAAGAAATGTTTATAGGTAGTCAAACAAAGGATTTCACACCTACATTAACAAAAATCAACGAACAGAAACCAGATGTAATTTTCTTAGCAGCTTTCTACTCAGAAACAGGAATGATAGCACAACAAATGAAACAATTAGGATATGATTATCCAATTGCTGGACTTAGTTCATTATTTAATGAAGAACTACTGAAACTAGCTGGAGATGCAGTAGAAGGTATAAATTTACCAACAAACTTCTTCCCTGGAGATCCAAATCCAGTAGTTACTGATTTTCTTTCTGCATATGAGAAAGAGTATGGTGCAGAGCCAGATCAATTTGCAGCAGTTGCATATGACACTATGGGTATGATGATTGAAGCAATTAAAAAAGCTGGACCTGATAGAGCTGCGATAAGAGAAGAATTAGCAAAAATTAAAGATTATAACGGTGTTACAGGAATAATTACTTTCAATGAAAATAGAGACGTTGTAAAAACAATGAAAATATTAGAAATAAAGGACGGGAAATTCCAATTAGTAGATTAGTTAAATAATATTGGATGATAACACATTGGTGTTATCATCCACAATTAGGAGTGAGATCATGTTTTTTCAACAATTAATAAATGGACTTACCCTTGGCAGTACGTATGCACTTACGGCTGTGGGATATACAATGGTTTTTGGAATTTTGGAGTTGGTTAACTTTTCTCATGGTGCAGTATATATGTTTGGTGCTTTTGTGGTGCTTATGCTTATGACAGCTTTAAAATTGAATTTTATGCTTGCATTTGTGATTGGAGTTATTATCACAGGGTTATTAGGAATTACAATTGATAAGATTTGTCTATTTCCGCTTAGAAAGAAGAAAGCTCCAAAAGTTGCTTCGCTTATAAGCACAATAGGAGTTTCGATTTTCATTCAAAACTTGGTTATGTTGGTATGGGGTAGTGAAACGAAAAATTTCCCATTAGTATTGAACTTAGGTTCTATAAATATTGGTTCTCTTAAAATATCATATCTTCAAATAATAATTATGATGATTGCTGTTGTTCTTATGGCAGCACTTACAATCATAATTAGAAAAACTAAGATTGGTAAAGCAATGAGAGCTACTGCTCAAAACATGGAAGCAGCAAAACTGATGGGTGTTAATGTGAACTTTGTAATTTCATTTACATTTTTCTTAGGAGCTTCTCTTGCAGCTGTTGCAGGAGTACTTGTTGGTATGTATTATCAATCTGTAGATCCAATGATGGGATTCATGGCTGGACTTAAAGCATTTGCAGCTGCAGTACTTGGAGGAATAGGAGTACTTCCTGGTGCTATATTAGGTGGATTGATAATTGGAGTTTCTGAAATATTAGCAGCAGGATATATTCATGCAGGATTCAGAGATGCCATTGCATTTGGTATTTTAATAGCAGTATTGATTATTAGACCTACTGGATTATTGGGTAAGAAAGTTCAGAAGAAAGTGTAGGTGATTTATAGGTGGTATATATGAAAACGGCTTTAGACAATTTAAAGGGAAAAAGTACTAAAAATAGCTTAAAAATTATTATAATCATAGCTATTGCTCTATCATTACTTGTACCTTTCTTAAATTTAAGTAGCTTTGTAATAAGAATGATTATAATGGTAGGAATATATATTATTTTAGGATTGAGTCTTAATTTAGTAACTGGGTTTGCAGGACAATTATCATTAGGACATGCTGCATTTTACGCTATAGGGGCGTACACATCTGCTATATTAAGTACGAGATTTGAAATGAGCTTTTTTATAACAGCTCTAATGGGTGCATTATTGGCAGCATTCTTTGGATTTTTACTTGGACTTCCTACATTGAAGCTTGAAGGTGCTTATTTAGCAATAGTAACCTTAGGCTTCTGTGAAATTGTAAGAATTGTAGCACTAAACTGGATGGGTCTAACAAGAGGACCAATGGGTATACCAGGAATTCCAGCACCTAGTATCTTTGGTATAGATCTTGGCACAGAGGTTGGGTACTATTTCCTCATTTATATCTTAGCTGCTGCAACTATTATTACAATATATAGAATAGTCAATTCTAGAGTAGGAAGAGCTTTTATAGCTATCAGAGAAGATGAGCTGGCAGCACAGTCAATGGGAATTAACACAACCATGTACAAGGTTTTAGCATTTACTATAGCTGCTTTCTTTGCAGGTTTAGCAGGTAGCTTCTATGCCCATTATGTAACCTATATTGATCCACAAAGTTTTACATTTGACGAATCTATACAAATCTTAAGTATTGTAATTCTTGGAGGAATGGGAAGTATACCTGGAACAATAATTGGAGCCTTGATACTTGTTACTGCGCCAGAATTTTTACGTTCACTACAAGACTATAGAATGGTAATGTATGGAGCTGTTCTTATTATCATGATGTTAACAAGACCACAAGGGATAATGGGTGCATCAAAAACGAAGATAAAAAGAAATAAATTAGCATCAAGTAAAATAAGCAATAAGGGGGGAGAGTAAAATGTCTTTATTGCAGGTAAATAATTTGACAAAAAGGTTTGGAGGATTGGTTGCTGTAGATTCAGTAGATTTAGTTGTTAATAAGAGTGAAATTGTAAGCATCATAGGACCAAATGGTGCAGGTAAAACAACTTTTTTCAATATGCTGACAGGTATTTATGAACCTACTACTGGTAGTATTAAGTTTGATGGCAAAAATATTGAAGGCATTTCCCCAGAAAAAGTTATTGATATTGGAATGGCTAGAACTTTTCAAAATATAAGATTGTTTTCAAATATGACAGTATTAGAAAATGTAATTGTTGGTATGCATACGAGGACATCTAATGGTTTATTACATTCCATTCTTAGAACAAAGAAGTTTAAGCATGAAGAAGATGGATGTATAGACAAAGCAATTGAGCTATTAAGTACAGTTAATTTAGATTCTAAGCTTGATGAGTACGCAAAAAACCTTGCATATGGAGAACAACGCCGTCTTGAAATAGTTAGGGCTCTTGCATCAGATCCAAAGCTTATTTTATTAGATGAACCTGCTGCAGGAATGAATCCACAAGAGACTCATGAGCTTATGGAGTATATTAGGAAACTAAAGCAGATGGGTTTTACTGTATTACTCATTGAACACGATATGAAGCTAGTAATGAATATATCCGATAGAATTTATGTTCTTGACCATGGTGCAAAAATTGCCGAAGGAACACCAACAGAAATTCAAAATAATAAAAGCGTTATTGAAGCTTACTTAGGAAAGGGGGCTTAATAATGTTAAAGTTATCAGGTGTTCATAGTTATTATGGAAATATTGAAGCATTGAAGGGTATTGATTTAGAGATTAAGGAAAGAGAAATAGTTACACTTATTGGTAGTAACGGAGCTGGTAAAACTACTACATTAAAAACAATTGTAGGTTTATTGAAACCAAAAACAGGTCAAATTTCATTTAATGGCAAAGACATCACCAATGTTCCAACACCTATGATTACAAAAATGGGTATTTGCTTATCTCCAGAAGGAAGACAGATTTTTCCGAGGATGACAGTGAGAGAAAATCTTGAGATGGGAGCATATACAAGAAGTGATAAGGCTGAAATCAAAGAATCCTATGAGCGTATATACGATTTATTCCCTATTTTACTATCTAGAAATAATCAACAAGCAGGTACTTTGAGTGGAGGAGAACAGCAAATGCTTGCAATAGGAAGGGCGCTTATGGGAAAACCAAAGCTATTGCTTTTGGACGAGCCTTCATTAGGGTTAGCACCTATGCTTGTTGAAACTATATTTGAATTGGTAAAAGAAATAAATAAGCAAGGAACAACTATTTTGTTAGTAGAACAAAATGCAAGAATGGCTCTTATGATTGCAGATAGAGGATATGTTCTTGAAACAGGAAAAATTGTATTGTGTGATGATGCAAAGAAATTGTTGGAAAGTGATGAAGTTAGGAAAGCTTATCTAGGAGAATAAAATAAATATATTTTATTTTGATATAAAAAATAATAAAAAATTTATTAAGGAGATGATTTACATGTGTGAAAAAATATATACACAAAATGAATTAACAGATGCATTTAGAGCAGCGATTGATGACAGAGCGAAGTGGTTTTATCTATTGCTAAAATATGCTAAGGAAGAAAATGCAGATGTAGATAAGATTGCAGAAAAAGCTATAACTGAGTTTGGAAAAATGAAGGGATTAGCTATAGGAGAAGCTAAAACTGCTTTAGATTTTGCAAATGCAATTCTTTCAGGACATCCAAGAGAAGCATTTGCAATGGAACCAGTGAAATTAGATGAAGAACAAAGTGTTATCAAATTTAGACATTGTGCATTAGTAGAGAGTTGGAAAAAACTAGGCTGTAGTGCTGAAGAAATAGCAAAATTATGTGAATTAGCTAGCTATGGAGATTATGGTATGATAGCATGCTTCCCACACTTAGATTTAGAATTTAAGCAATTGTTAAGTAAAGGACAAGATTGCTGCGAAATGGTTATAACTAAGAAAAAATAAGGAGGTTATAACGGTGAAAAAAATAATTAACATTGCAGACGAAGTAGTAAATGATATGATAGAAGGTTTGGTAGCAGCTAATAGTAACTTATTAAAGAGAGTAGATGGCTTTAATGTAATTGTGAGAAAAAATAAATCTGATAATGATAAGGTTGCTTTAGTAACTGGTGGTGGAAGTGGGCATGAACCTGCTCATGCTGGTTATGTAGGAGAAGGTATGCTAGATGCAGCTGTTTGTGGAAATGTTTTTGCTTCACCAAGCCCAGATCAAATCATTGAAGGAATAAAGGCTGCTGAAATGGGCAAAGGAGTTCTTTTGATTATCAAAAACTATTCTGGTGATATCATGAATTTTGATATGGCGAGAGAATTGGCAGAAATGGAAGATATAAGCGTTGAAACAGTGGTTGTAAATGATGACGTTGCAGTAGAAGACAGTACTTATACTACTGGAAGACGTGGTATAGCTGGTACTGTATTTGTGCACAAAGTTGCTGGTGCAATGGCAGAAAAAGGAGCAGATCTTGCTGAAGTAAAGAGAGTGGCTCAAAAGGTTGTTGATAATGTAAGAAGTATGGGAATGGCAATGAGTTCATGTATTATTCCTGCTGTTGGAAAACCAGGCTTTAGCTTAGGTGACGATGAAGTAGAAATTGGAATGGGTATACACGGGGAACCAGGCGTAGAAAGAACAAGTGTTAAATCAGCGGTAGAATTATCTGAAATTCTTACTTCTAGAGTTTTAGAGGACCTTCCATTTAAAGAGGGAGATGAAGTAGCTCTAATGATAAATGGATTAGGGTCAACTCCTTTAATGGAGCAATATATTTTAAACAGAGAGGTTCATAGATTTTTAACAGAAAAGGGCATAAAAGTATATAGAACATATGTTGGAAACTATATGACTGCTCTAGAAATGTCAGGGTGTTCAGTATCATTATTAAAGCTTGACGAAGAGTTAAAGGAACTACTAGGTGCTCCTGCGGAAACAGCTGCTTTAACTCAAAGATGTAAGGGAGTGTGTAAGTAATGATAATAACAAGAGATGATATCCTAGAGGTATTAAAGAAGATTGCTACTAAGATTGAAGAAAATAGAGAGTATATCACAGATCTAGATTCTGCAACAGGTGATGGAGACCACTGGGCAAATATGAACATGGGCTTTAAAAAAATTGTAGATGAGATAGATAATCTAAAAGTACTTGAAATTCCTGAGTTAATTAAAAAAGTGGGTATGCTTCTTATGTCTACTATAGGTGGATCTTCTGGAGTATTATATGGAACTGCTTTTATTAGAGCTTCTCAGGTAATAGCTGGTAAGTCTGAGCTTGATAAGAATGATATATCAAGAATGATGGAAGCGGGACTTGAAGGCATTATGACAAGAGGAAAAGCTAAGCCGGGAGATAAGACAATGATTGATACATTATTTCCTGCAAGTAATGCATTTAAAGCAGCGATTGAAAGTGATTTAAATCTACACGAAGCAGCTAATGTTTCTAAGGAAGCAGGATATAATGGAATGCTGAGTACAAAGGACATGTCTGCAACTAAGGGTAGAGCTTTCTACCAAGCTAACAAAGGATTAGGTCATATCGACCCAGGTGCTGTTACTTTATATTATATGATTGAAGTATTTTCTGATTATATCGTTAATAAGTAATTTGTTATTATGAAATAGAGTTTCCATATTAATAGTGTTTTTATAGTTCTCAAATCACCCTACAAGACGTCTATAGGAATCTGACACAAACAAAAAGGACTTTGGATAATCCAAGGTTCTTTTTTACTGCCATAAAAAATGTCTTTTCTAAAATAAAACATCAATTTATTTAAAATATTTACAATGTTTAAGAAAAAATTTAATTAATAATCTACACTATTGACAATCTAATTATTAATATGTATAATTTAAATGAACAGTGTTCACTGATTGTTATTGAGGTGTTTTATGTCTAGACTAATTGAAAATCCGAGAGAACTTATTTTAAATGAGGGTAAAAGAATTTTATATAATGAAGGATATTCTAGTATTAATATCAGAAGAATTGCAAAGGAATGTAACATTTCAGTGGGAACAATATACAATTATTTTCCCAGCAAAAAAGAACTTATTGTAGAGATGATGACAAATTTCTGGGAGGAGTATTTCTATAATATTCAAGTTATATTGAGCTCAGAAGAAAATTTTTACGTAAAGCTAAAAAAAATATTTGATGATCTTACACATTTTATTAAAAGATTTAGAGTGGTATGGCTTAATAGCGAAATCTATACTTCGCCTGATTATATCGAAAGTGGTTTAGAGAAACAAGATATTTATATTGATAAGCTAATTGGTATTATAGAAGAGCTATTAAATAATGATGTGTATAGTAATAGGGATGGAAGCTTGAAAAAGCTTAATCCACATAAAATGGCTAGGTTTATTGTAATGAATTTTGTCACAATGGTACAAATGCCATATTTTGAGTATGCTTTCTTTGAGAGTATTTTAAAAGAATTATTTGACTAAATTATAAAATCATATCTCAAATGAGATATGATTTATAAATGAACTCAAATGAACAACGTTCATTTGGAAATAAAAAAATAAAAGAGGTGTTTAAGATGAAATATTTTGAACCAATTTTTCATGTGTTTTATTTAGTAACAGTATTTTATATGTCAATTAAAATGATTTCTGCAGGTAAAAATAATAAGGCGTTAAGATTATTTGGTTTTATGGGATTTGCGTTAGGGTTTGGAGATTCATTTCATTTAATACCAAGGGTATAT
>DAOUQG010000012.1 GCA_030625765.1 Thermohalobacteraceae bacterium
ATTAATGCTCCAATATTAATATTAGGCTATACACCTACGTATCAAGCAAGTGAAGTAATTAAAAATGATATTATACAAACAATATATACATTTGAGCAAGCTAATGCAATTTCAAAGTCAGCCAGTGAAAATAATACTACTGGAAAGGTTCATATTAAAATTGATTCGGGAATGAGCAGGATTGGATTTTTGTGTAATATCGAATCCGTAAATGAAATTGTTAGGATAAGTAATCTTCCTAATCTAGAAATAGAGGGTATTTTTACACATTTCGCAGTAGCGGATGAAGAGGATAAATATAAGACTAAAGAGCAATATGAAAAGTTTAATTGGATTATTGAAAAACTAGAAGAAAAAAACATTATTATTCCAATTAAACATGTATCAAATAGTGCTGCTACAATTGATTTGTCTGAATATAATCTTAATATGGTTAGAGCTGGAATAATGATATATGGATTATATCCATCTAATGAAGTAGATAAAGAAAATGTTATTTTAAAGCCTGCTATGACATTAAAAGCAAGGATTTCAAATGTTAAGATGGTTGAGGCAGAAACAGGTATTAGCTACGGACATATTTATGTAACAGATAAAGATACTAAGATAGGAACTTTACCTTTAGGATATGCTGATGGCTATACTAGAATGCTAACAAACAAAGCCGAAGTAGGGATAAAGGGAAGACGAGCACCTGTGGTAGGCAAAATATGTATGGATCAATGCATGATAGACATTACTGATATAGATGATGTTCATATAGGAGATGAAGTAATATTATTTGGTGAAGGTAAAAACAATAGTCCACATACGGACGAAATTGCAGAAAAATTAGGAACTATTAATTATGAGATTGTTTGTATGATTAGTAGGAGAGTTCCAAGAGTATATGTTAAAAATGGAAAAATTGTTAAGATAGTTGATTATTTACTGTAGGAGAATTAATAGAATATTTATCATTATTGATAATATTAACATAAATTCCGTTTTGTTAAAATATCCCTTTTATTATATTATTTTTCAACCTTCTTATTGACACACTTATAAAATATAGTATATAATCGAGTATATACTGTGACATATATGCATATGCTATAATATGGTGTAGTTACCTTTATTACCAGTACTGTTTTGGAGGTGCTCTAATGGCAGAGACAAAAAGAATAATGATAAGTTTACCGGATAGCCTATTAGAGGAAATTGATGGGATAGTTTCTATTGAAAAAAGAAATCGTAGTGAATTTATTAGAGAGGCAATGAAATTGTATATTAGGGAAAGAAAAAGAATTGAAATTAGAGAGATGTTGAAAAAAGGCTATAGAGAAATGGGCAATTTAAATTTAGATTTATCAGAAATGGGATATGAGGAAGATTATAAGGAACTATGCAAATATGAAGCAAAATTGACAGGATGTGAAAACTGTGATAGTTAAAAGAGGAGATGTCTTTTACGCTGATTTAAGTCCTGTTATTGGATCTGAACAAGGAGGAGTAAGACCAGTACTAGTTGTGCAAAATGATGTCGGCAATAAGTATAGTCCTACAATCATAATTGCTGCTATAACTTCCCAAATCAACAAAGCAAAGCTTCCAACACATATTGAGATTTGTGCATGTGACTATGGACTTCCTAAAGATTCGGTTGTATTATTAGAACAAATTAGAACCATTGATAAAAAAAGATTGAGAGAGAAAATTGGACATTTTGATGAAGATATGATGAGCAGAGTGGACGATTGTTTGAAAATTAGTATAGGATTAATTGATTTTTAACATTTTGAGCGTGGAAAAATCCAGGCTCAATTATTTTTTTTGACAAAAAAACAAAAATATTTCCTTGGAAATAAAAAACAAAATATCACAGGAAAATTAAAATAAGTGGCGAATACAAATATTACAACTTGTTTTATATAACTAAATGAAATAACATATTAGTGAACTCGTTTGATGAAGAAACTAAGTGACTTACTCAAAATCAAAGATTTTGGCAATCTACTTATAGCTAAAGCTAAACATCGAGGCTTAGGTAGGAGAGTCTACTCCTACCTAAGTAGGGAAAGTTGAAACACCACTTATAGAAGTGAGTGTCTATTGATTTTAGATTAAGTGATATACCAATGTATTTTTTGGTTTTGCTCTGAAAGAAAGCAACAAATCCAAGTATCATATATTCTTATAACTTTTTGTGTTTGAGCATGTTAAAACATGTTTGTTAGAAGAAAAAATCTATTTGGTACAAATTTTAAGGAGGTATATTCATTGAAAAAAATCAGACCACGTAAATTCATAGTACCTATATTTGTTCTATTACTATTGTTGTTAACATTCACTGTTGCAAATGCAGTATTTTCTGACCCAGGATCTCAAAACGATCCTATTGTAACACTTAGTTTTGTAGAGCAAAGAATTGAACAAATCAAGTATTATATTGACGAAAAAACATCATATATTTATAGCAATATTAACGATAATATATCCGAAATAGAGAGACTAACTAATGAAAATATCGAGTTAAGTGCTCAAATTGAACAGTTAGAAAATAAAACAAATCTTAAAGTAGTGGAACTAAAAGCGGGGCAAAGTCTAATATGTGAAGCTGGTACTGAAATCATCCTAAGAGGTGGAAAGGTTATAGCAATAGCTTCTGAGCTAGGAGGACTTTCTGATGTTACAGGAGCAAGAGATATTAAAATGTATGAAGAAGTTCCACCTAATCATTTGTTAATAGTTCCTAGGAGTGATGGACGAGGAGTTACTGCTATGGTGGATGCAATACTTATGGTAAGAGGGAAGTATGAAGTAAAGTAAATTTTTGATTTTATAGTACTGAATCGCCCTGTCAATACGACAGGGTATATTTTTTTAATTTGTGGTAACTGTCTTAAAAGTTTGGTATAATTACATGTGATAGCTTAGGTCACAGAAGTACTAGAACTATACAAACAATTAAATGAATAAGAAAGGAAGAATCCAATGAAAAAAAGTTATTTATTTCTTATAGCAATTATTATACTTGGACTATTTACTACGATACTTACTGCATATGAAAGAATAAATGTAGAGTCTAATAATAAGACTGTAGAATTTGTTCTAGATTATCATGAGATAGAAAAGCTAGCTAATCAATCTGAAAAAGATTTAAAGTGGTGGTTTGAAAAGCTTAATAAACTAGGGGCTTTGACTGTTGCAATAAGCGAAGAAACATTAGATTCTCTTATCAAAGAAGAAAAGGATTTGAAGGTAGAGATATTTAAAAATATAAAAAAAGATATCAATTGGAGAGATGAGTATCCAAAAGAGTTTAGCATTTATGCTGATAATAATGTTGATAATTATGATGTTGTTGCAATAACTAAATCAAAGGATACATATGAATTTATTGCAGAAGGACTTAGAAAAAGATATCCAGAGGAGTTTTGGCATATAATAAACACTGAAGATGAGTATATTTTTATTCTTGATGGTCGTGAAGATGAAGCAGTGTATTCTCAAAGTAAGCGTATAATTGATGTAGAAGGAGAAGTAGTAAGAGCTGAGAAAGAGCTATATTCGTCAAAACTAGCTTATATAGGTTTGGGATTTGATAAGGAGAAAATTGATTTGATACAATCAACTGGTATGAAGGTTTTACCTAGACCAATAAACTATGAAAGGTTTTCGGATAGTTTAGTAGAAGCATTCATAGATGATATCACTAAGTATGATATTGTACCTTCAGCGTTAATATTTAATGGGAAAGAAGTACTTGGATATGGAGAAGGCATGACTAAGCTTTATGATTTTATGAGAGATAATAATATTAGTGTTGGACTTGTAGAAAGTGTAGTTCAAAGAGAGCATATTGAGCAGGAAGGTATTGAAGATTTGACCAAATGGCTTAATTATGATGCAGTAAGAACATTCTCTTTGTGGGAGTATATTCAGCTAAGGTATAAGTATTATAACTATGAAGGAGCAGAAGAAATCGAAAATGCTTTATATAGAGCTATTACTGAAAGAAATATAAGGGTGGTATATTTTAGACCTTTTAAAATAAGTGATTATGAATATGTAATTGATTATCAAGAGTATGAAAGAACCTTTAATAGTCTTAAAGATAGACTAGACAGACATGGAATAGCTCTTGGTTCATTTAGCACTATGGATTATCATAGAGTATCTAAAACAAGACTTGTGTTGATGGGTTGGGGACTTATAGGCTTTGGATTATTATTTTTGATTTATTTGTTCAAAATACATGGATGGAAGCAAAATATAATCCTGCTAATTGGAATGTTTTTTGTTGCAGGAGTTACATTTTTCAGCAAGGATATAGCAGAAAAAATACTGTCCTTAGCTGCATCAATCATTTTTCCTAGCTTGAGTATTTTGTATCTCATCAGGGTTTGTAAAAGAATATTAATAAGCAGAGAGAAAACGATGAATATTAAGTGGGTAATGACAAAAGCTATAACTACTTTATTGATTTGTTGTTCTATATCTTTAGTAGGTGGATTATTCATAGCAGCAATTCTTTCTGATAGTAGATATTTATTGGAAGTAGATATTTTTAGAGGTGTAAAGCTTAGTCAACTATTACCGATAGTAATATTTATAATTATCTATTTAGTTGAGATAGGGTACAATAGGGAATTAAAGGAAAATACTGATTTTCAGACATATGTCAAGGATACTATTAATCTATTGAATGAAACAGTTAAAATCAAATATGTTTTAATGGGAGCGATAGTTTTAGCAGCAGGTTATGTTTATATCGCTAGAACAGGTCATGAAACAACAGTTCAACCTTCTGATATAGAAATGATTACAAGAAACTTTTTAGAGAATGTCCTGTTAGCTAGACCTAGAACTAAAGAATTTTTGGTTGCATTTCCAGTGTTGATGATATGTGTATTAATAGCTACTCACAAAAGTAAAAGGCTTGTTTTCTTCTCAGCATTAGCTGCAACAATAGGACAATCATCAATTATTAATACTTTTAGCCATTTGAGAACACCAATGTATGTCTCAGCAGTTAGAACTTTTTATTCAACAATCTTTGGCGTGGTGTTAGGAATAATCGTCATATTAGGATTGATAGTATTTATTCACTTTATTAAACCTCCGAAGGGAGCAAATCTTAATGAATAGGATTTTAATAGCAGGATATTATGGCTTTAGTAATATTGGAGATGAAGCTATACTAGAAGCACTGATTACAAAGCTTAGAAACAAATTTAATGATACTAAAATCGAGGTTTTATCAGCAAATCCAGATAAAACCTCAAAGAAATATAATATTGAGTGCGTAGATAGAAAAAATATCTTTAAAATCATTAGAGCAATAAAAAAGTGTAATCTACTTATTGTTGGTGGAGGTAGCTTGCTCCAAGATGTAACTAGTAAAAAGAGCATTTACTATTATTTGGCAATTATATATATAGGACTTTTTTTAAAGAAAAAAATTGTAATGTATAGTCAAGGAATTGGACCTATCAATGAAAAGTATAATAGAAGACTTACAAAATCTATTTTAAATAAAGTAGACTATATAACTGTTAGAGATGAAAATTCTAAAAGTGAATTAATGAGCATGGGAGTTAGTAAGGATATAGTGGAAGTAACTGCTGATCCAGTTGTAGGTTTAGAAAGTACATCAAAAGAAATTGGATTGAAAATATTAAAGAAGAACTCATATTCTTTTAACGTAAATAAACCTACAATAGGCTTTGCTTTTAGATATTGGAAGGATAATAAAAAAATAAGCAGGATTTTAGTTGATGTAGCAAAAAAGTTATCATCAGAGTTAGATGTAAACATTGTATGTATTCCTTTTCATCATAGTGAGGATATCATGCTTATTGAGGATATAGAAAAAGATTTGGTAGACAAAGCTGTTTTCATCAAGGAGAGGTATGGAGTTAATGAGGTATTAAGTATAATACAGAATTTAGATATGCTTGTAGGTGTACGGCTTCATTCCTTGATTTTCTCTGCAGTTGCTCAGGTTCCTATGATAGCAGTTTCATATGATCCTAAAGTAGATTTTTTCATGCAAAGCTTAGGATTAGAAGCTTTATGTACAATTGAAGAGTTAGAAACTGATAAATTCTATTTGCATATTAAAAATGCTTGGGAAAATAGAGACAAAACTTTGTCTATTCTTTCAAGCAACCTAGTAGATATACGAAACAGATTAAAACTAAATGAAGAAATTATAGATAAAATATTGAAAAATAATCATTAGAGTGGGTGATTGAATGAATGATGTAGTTAAAATATTAGGAGTAAAAATAAACAAAATCACTTTAGAAGAAACAGTAGAAAAGGTTAAAAATTTTTTAAAGGATGATAGTAGTACAAAACCAAAAACTATATTTACACCTAATACAGAAATAGTTATGGAAGCTAGAAAAAACAGTGATTTAAAAGGTATACTTAATCATAGTGACCTAGTTATACCAGATGGCATTGGGTTGGTTTATGCTTCTAGAATAAAGAAAAAGAGTCTTCCGGAAAGAGTGACAGGATATGATTTATCCTTAAAAATGATTGAATTAGCAGAGAAGGAAGGTTACAGTCTTTATTTATTGGGATGCAAAGACGGTGTAGCTAAGGAAGCAAGTGAGAAGCTGTTAGAAAAACATCCTAACTTGAAAATTGCAGGATACCATCATGGTTATTTTAAAGGAACTCATATTGGACATAAAGGGCATGAAGAGGAAAAACATGTTATTGATAAAATAAACAAATCAAATGCTGATATTCTTTTTGTTGGACTAGGAGCACCAAAGCAAGAAATTTGGATAAATGAAAATAAAGACAAGCTTAATTGCAAAGTGGTTATTGGGAATGGTGGTACTATTGATCACTTAGCTGAAAGGCTAAAAAGAGCGCCAGAAATATACCAAAAGTTAGGAATCGAATGGCTTTATAGATTAATTAAGGAACCTAAAAGAATTAAAAGACAAATCGCATTACCTTTGTTTGTTTTAATTGTTTTATTCTCCAGAAAAAAAACAGTAGAATAAATATTCAAATTATTAAAAGGGTGGTATGTATATGGAGTTAAGAAAGAAAAAATGGTTTAAATTCATAGTTGAATACATAGGAATAACGATAGGTACAGTAATTATGGCAATATCTATAAATATGTTCTTAGATCCAAATACTATTGCTCCAGGTGGAGTTACAGGACTGGCAATTGTAATCAAAAAAGTCACAAATGGATTAATACCCATTGATATAACAAACTTAGCAATAAATATTCCTTTATTTATATTTGGTGTTTTGGTTTTAGGTAAATCCCTTGGTACAAGAACTTTATATGCGACATTTGCTTTGTCGATTTTTATTAGATTTATACCAAATTCAATTGCTACTGGAGACATGCTTTTAGCTGCGGTATTTGGTGGAGTATTGATGGGCATAGGACTTGGAATTGTATTTAAAGCTGGTGGAACGACAGGAGGAACAGATTTAGCTGGTGCAATTCTCAATAGGATATTTCCAGCTTTAACTGTAACTGCTCATATGATGATAATAGATATGACTGTTGTAATAGCTTCAGGAATAGTTGGGAGAAACGTAGAAACACCTCTTTATTCTGTAATAACGTTGTATATAGTTGTAAAAGTTATAGATATAATTTTAGATGGTTTTAGTTATGCTAAAGGATTCTTTATTATTTCAAGTAAGCCTGATGAAATTGGGAAAACTATTTTTAATGAGATTGATAGAGGAGTAACTGTGCTCAAAGGAAAAGGAATGTATACAGGATCTGATAGAGATGTTTTGTTATGTGTAATTAATAGAGCACAGGTAACAAAGCTAAAAAAAATCATTCATTCTATAGATAATACCGCTTTTGTAATGGTTACTGATATTCACGAGGTATTGGGTGAGGGTTTTAAGGAAATCACATCAGAATAGATGACCAATTCTACATTATATAATCATAAATCCTATATCCAAAGAATACTATTTATTATAGAAAGCAGTCATTCATTGTATCACATAAATAGTAAAGGGGGTATTATGTGAAAAGAATTTGGATATTGGGTATAATTGTAGTAATTGTTCTGGGAATTATTATTATTCCGAAATTAATCTATAATGAAGGTGATAGCCAAGTGAAATTCACAGCTGTTGATGAAAGAGATATTCCACGGAAAATAAACGAAATTTTACCTCGATATAAAATGGAAGAGAGAGCACTATCGTGTAAAATTGGAGATGAGGTTTACGTAGTAGTAACTAGAGGTGAAAAAAGAACAGAAGGTTATTCTGTTACAATAGACAAAATTACAAAGGTTAAGACTGATGAGCATTTTAATCTAGTAGTTTATGCAGACTATAAAGACCCAAGTCCTGATCAGATCGTAGCTCAAGTTTTAACATATCCTTTTACAATTGTAAAAACAGATCTTAAGGAGCTGCCGAAGCAGATAACATTAGAAGTTGAATATGAAGAGTAAGAAAAAGAGCAGACTATCGAATAGTCTGCTCTTTCTAATTTCAAACTCAAATTCTCTTTAGCGGTCTCCACAATAATACTATTATAAAAACAGATATAATAAATTCTATTCCTAAGTAACTTCCATTATATAAGGTTGAATACCACCATGGATTCAAGTCTCCTGCATATTCAGCAAAAAATACTACTCCTGCTAATAAATGTCCAAAAAATCTTCCCAAAATCCCTAACAAAACTCCAATAATAACTAATGCATACTCAGAACCACTACTAATTTTGTTTAAATCAGTTTTTCTAATATCTTTGCTTATTCCTGCTAAGCCTAATAGACCAAATGCTATAGGATAATCAAGCAAGAATTGAACTGGATGAACAATATAAGGATCAATTATAGATTGGAGTATACCGTATACTACACCAACAAAAAGACCTCTTAGTGTTCCCCATCTTAAAGCTATGATTATTATTGGAATCATGCTCCCTGCTGTTACTGAACCTCCAAAGGGTGCTTCATAAATTTTTGTTAAGCTCAATATTGTTGCTAGAGCAATCATAATTCCACCCTCAACTAAAAATCTTAAATTCTTTTTTTGATTCATAATCTTCCTCCTAATGTTAATGAAATATTATTATTTATATCATCAGGCTTACAAACAAGCTCTGTAATTAAATTACAAGGAGTATGTAATGAGTCCTATATCTTCTAAAAAAACTCTTTTACATTCTCCAAATAAAAAGACTTACCCAAAGGTAAGCCCAATATTTCAACAGTTTTAAGTATTGTCTGCTTCCCTACGGTAGTACTAACTACATCAGGTTCAGAGAGTCAGGATTCTATCCTTCTCAGCCGCTTGGCTCCTCTAGCATTTTCTAAAGTATTAAATTATCAAATATGTCTATTACATTATACTACTTAGATTTCTTCGTTGTAAAGTAAAAAATAAGAAAAATTTTCTACTTAATGAAGATTTATTATAATACTCACTCTAAATTTGATACGAGCGAGTGCAGAAATACTTACGCTAGTTTACATAATACTAGAAACGTAGTTATTCATTTGATTTATGACCATAAATTACATCGCCCAAAAACGAGATTATAACACACTTTTAATGTATAATGTTAACATACGCATTTTTTTATCAAATACTTAGTAAATAAATTTTCTCACTTTAGTATTCATATCGTTGAACATATAAGTTCTAAGAGAGCATATCAAAAGCCAAGTAGGATATTTAGAATATAATTATAATAGTAGGAGTGATACAATGGTAAACCTGAAGAAAAAAGTTTTAGCTGGTGCATTAGTACTATCAATAATAGGGTCATCATCTATAGCATTTGCAGGTACGTACAAGGTTCAAGCAGGAGATTCGTATTGGAAAATAAGCCAAAAGTTTGATGTAGATATTAATAAGCTTTTAAGTGCAAATGGTGCTAATGAAAACACGATGTTACAAATTGGAAAAGAAATAATCATACCAGAAGAATATGAGTATTACACAGTTATGTCAGGAGATACTCCATGGTTGATTAGTCAAAAATATGATATATCGTTAAATGAACTATTAGCAGCAAACAACTTAAGTCAAAGCTCGTATATTTATGTAGGACAGAAACTTAAGATACCTTTAAAGCAAAATAGTGTATCTGTAAATCAAGAGTATACTCTTTATACTGTTAAGTCAGGTGATACACCGTGGATAATAAGTAATAAATTTAGAATTTCTTTGGACAAGCTACTATCAATAAATAATCTTAATCATAATTCGGTTATATATATTGGACAAAAAATTAAGATTCCAACATTACAGCAAAATACCACTACAGTACCAGAAAAACCAGTTATTCCTGAGCAGCCAACCGTTACAGTGACTTACAAAGTTCATACAGTGCAAAAAGGAGAAAATTTTTGGAGTATAAGCAATAACTATGGAATTCAAGTGAATGAATTATTAAAAGCAAATAATGCAACTAGTAACACTGTTTTAAGCATTGGAGATAAGATTAAAATTCCTGTATATAATGTGCCTGTTATGAAAACCTTAGGCGAAAAGTATGGTGAGTACCTAGACTGGTGGAAGTGTGCACAATACGTTATTCCAATAGGAGCTGAGTTTAAGGTCATAGATTTCTATACAGGGAAATCATTTATGGCTAAGAGAACTACTGGAGCAAATCATGCAGATGTTGAAACGTTAACTGCTCAAGATACTGCAAAAATGAAAGAAATATGGGGTGGAAGCTTTAGCTGGAAGCAAAGACCTGCAATAATAGAGTACAATGGAAGAAGAATAGCAGCCAGTGTTTCATCAATGCCTCATGCAGGAAATGAAAATGCTCCTGGTGGAGTTTATACTAGCTGGAGAAGTGATGGTTATGGACCGGGCTTGAATTTTGATTATGTAAAAGGAAACAATATTAATGGACATTTTGATATACACTTTTTAAACAGTACTAGACATAAAGATGGTCAAATTGATGAAACACATCAGGAAAACATTAAAATCTCAGCAGGGATAATAAAATAATTATTTAGAAAATAATAAGTGAGAATTATTAAGACTACTTATCTAAGCGTTAGCTCGTAAGGAATAAGTAGTCTTTTTAATAATATTAGTAGGAAAATTTTGAGTTCTGTAGAATATTAAATAAATAAGGGTAATATATTAAAAGTACCTATCTAAATATGGAGGTGAATACTTTTGTTAATTGATTTTATAATACCTGTAGAGAAGCTTAAAAACAAGTGCGATTTATCCATGCTTAAATTTACTACAACCGAAGAAATTGACTTGCATAAAGATATAATTGGACAAGAAAGGGCCATGAAGGCTTTAGAATTTGGTCTTTCAATAAAAAGAAAGGGATATAATATTTTTGTTACTGGATTAACTGGAACAGGTCGAAACAGCTACTCATATTCAATTGCAAATGGATATGCAGAAAAAAGATCAAAACCTTATGACTGGTGTTATGTATTTAACTATAAGAAACCAGAAAATCCTAAAGCAATTAAGCTAATGCCAGGTGAGGGTAATATTTTAAAAAAGAAAGTTGAAAACATTATTTCAAGACTTAAATTAGATATTCCTAAAACAGTTAATTCAACTGAATTTAATGATAAGAAAAATGTAATTTATCATCAATATAAGAAAAAAGTAGATGAGGTTATTAATGAACTTAATGAAATAGCTAAGGACTATAATTTTTTCTTCAAGCAGACTGAGAATGGTTTAGTAAGCATACCTTTAGTAGATGGAAGGCCAATAAAGGAAAGTGAGCTTGAAAACTTATCTGCAGAAGAAATTAATGAATTAAAAGAAAACTCAAGTGAGCTTAGCATTAAAGCTGTTAGCACAATAAGAAAAATGAGAAATTTAGAAGACCAATTAAATAATAGAATTAGGCAATTAAAAGAAAAAATAACCTTTGATGTTATAGATTTTTATATAAACCCTTTAATGGACGAATTTAAGGAAAATAAAGACGTTGAGCAATTTTTAATAGAACTCGAAGATGATATAGTAAAAAATATAGATGAATTTTTAGAAGCAAATGAAAATACTAACTTGAATAAAGGTAAGAAAGACGAAAATATTTTTAATAGGTATCAAGTTAATTTATTTATTGATAATAGTGATAAAAAAGGAGCACCTGTAGTTAGAGACACAAATCCAAATTATTACAACCTTCTCGGAAAGATAGAATATGTAAATGAAAGAGGAATCCTTAAGACAGATCATACTCGTATCAAACCCGGAACTATACACGAAGCAAATGGTGGATATCTAATAATTCAGGCAAAAGATATATTAAGAAGTCCATATGCATGGGAAGGATTAAAAAGGTCATTAACAACTGGTGAAGCAATAATAGAAAATATAAACAAAGGAAGTGTAGTAGCTGAAACAATAAAGCCTGAGCCAATTCCTATTAATGTCAAAGTTTTGATAATCGGTGATTACTACACGTATCAATTATTATATGCTTATGATGAAGAATTTAAAAAGTTATTCAAGATTAGAGCCGATTTTGATGTTGAGATGGAAAGAAACAGAGAAAATATAAACAAGATTGCATCATTTATTGCAAGCCAATGTAAAGAGGAAGGATTAAAGAATTTTGACAAATCTGCTGTAGAAAAGATTATTGAGTACAGCAGCCGACTTGCAGAAGATCAAAGAAAGCTTTCTGCTAGATTTAATCAAATAGTTGAAATATTATATGAAGCTGATGCTTGGGCAGATTCTTTCGGGGACGAAATTGTGACTGCTAGAAGTATTAAAAAAGCAATTAAGGAGAAAAACTATAGAAACAATAAATACGAAGAGAAGCTTCAAGAATTATTTAAAGATCAGACAATTCTTATTGATACAAATGGATTTAAAGTTGGAGAAATAAATGGATTAGCTGTAATGGATTCAGGACAATATTCATTTGGAAGACCAAATAAAATCACTGTATCTACTTTTGTAGGTAAGGATGGAATAATTAATATAGAACGAGAAGTTGAACAAAGTGGAAGTATACATGACAAGGGAGTTTTAATACTAAGTGGTTATTTAGGAGAAAAATATGCAAAAGATAAACCTTTATCATTATCTGCAAGTATTACCTTTGAACAGTCATACGATGGAATAGATGGAGATAGTGCATCAAGTACAGAGTTGTATGCGTTGCTTTCTAGTTTAGCTCAAATTCCGATTAATCAAGCAATCGCAGTAACTGGTTCTGTAAATCAAAAAGGAATGATACAGCCAATTGGAGGAGTAAACGAAAAAATAGAAGGATATTTTAAGGTATGCAAGCACAAAGGCTTTAAAGGCGGTGAAGGGGTTATTATTCCTCATCAGAACATTAAAAATCTTATGCTTGATGATGAGATAATAGAAGCAGTAAGAGAAGGGACATTTACTATTTACGCAGTTACTACAATTGATGAAGGTATATCAATATTGACAGGTGTACCAGCGGGTAACACTAATGAAAGAGGCATGTATCCAATTGGTTCGATAAATTATTCAGTTCAAAAGCAATTAGATAATTATGCAGATATTAACAAAGATTTTGAATAAGAATAAAAATTATTTATAATATATAAGATGCAATAATGAGTATATCCTGTAATACCACAGATAAACTAGTGTTTATTACTCTGATATACTCATTGTTTTATTGACAATTTATTATATCGTTTTCTGTAATAATATGATCAACAGGTATATCATGAGTATCATATGGAACCTTTTCTACAAGCTGCAAATCGAAAGCTAAAGCAATTTTTGCAACATTGTTACGAAGGTTACATAAGAATCTGTCATAATAACCACCACCGTAACCAATTCTATAACCTCTCCTGTCAAAACAAACTCCAGGAATCAGAACTAAATCAATAATTTGTGGAGAGACCTTTCTAACAAATTCTTTTTTTGGTTCAAGAATACCATACGATCCTTTAGTCAATTCAGTATCATAATTGTATAGCTGTGACAGAAGTAATTCTTTTGTTTCAACAATAGAGATAGGAATAATTACTTTTTTATTTTCCATTATAGAATGCTTTATTAGCTCTTCTGTACTTACTTCATTTCTAAAATCAATATATACCATAATAGCTTGAGCTTTATTATAATATTCAGTAGATATAAGGTGCTTAAAAATTTTACAACTTTTTTCTTTAACTTTATTTTTCATCATAGATTTTCTTTTTTCTAAAATTGATTTCCTCATTTCTATTTTATTCATAGAATACCTCCAGATAAGTAAAGTCATAATTTTAAATTTAGTATAACATTAATCCCAGATTATTCATAGAAAATATAAAACTCTGCTATGTCCTTTTGTTTCTAAGACACTCATCAAATTTCAGGCGTACAGTCTATCCATAAGAATGCTATGCTTTTCTCATTTTTAGTCAAAAACTAACAAAATATTCATTTGAAGAACACTGTATAAATCTGATAGAATTATATATAGTGCTCCTTTTGTAGAATAGTACTAAATGCCTAGTCAAAAAATAACATTTTTTAAAGGATATGAGTCTGAACTGTCGAACTAATAATATAATAATTGTCTTATTTTAACAGGATATTGGTAGGAGTGATATTTTTGATAGAATTTATAAATGTAAGTAAAAAATATGATAATAATGTTAGAGCATTGTCTAATGTGAATATTAATATTGATAAGGGAGAATTTGTCTTTCTAATTGGAGCCAGTGGTGCAGGAAAATCAACACTTGTAAAGCTTCTCTTAAAGGAAACTGAACCGACATCGGGTAGGCTTTTTCTAAAAAATAAAGATATTACTAAGGTAAGAAACAGACAAATTCCATATATAAGAAGGAATATCGGAGTTATATTTCAGGATTTCAGATTATTACCTAAAAAAACAGTATATGAAAATGTAGCTTTTGCAATGCGTATTATCGGAGCATCAAATAAAGAAATAAGAAGGCAAGTACCAATAATTCTAAGTCTAGTAGGACTTAGCAAAAAAGCTGGTAATTATCCTAATCAATTATCAGGTGGAGAACAGCAAAGGGTTTCTATTGCGAGAGCTTTGGTAAATAACCCATCCGTAATCATTGCAGATGAGCCAACAGGTAACCTTGACCCAGATACTGCATGGGAAATTATGAAGCTTTTAAGAGATATTAATAATAGAGGAACAACAGTTTTAATGGCCACACATGCTAAGGATATAGTTAACTGCATGAAAAGAAGAGTAATAGCTTTAAGAGGTGGACGAGTTATCAGAGATGAACAGAAGGGTGTGTATGGCGATGAAATTTAGGAACTTTGTATATATAATTAAGCAAGGTTTTGTCAGCATGTGGAGAAACAGGATGATGAGCTTTGCATCTATTGGATCTGTTACTGCAGCGTTACTTATTTTAGGAATTATTATGATATTAATTTTAAATATTAATAATATAGCTTTTATGACCCAAAATCAGTTTGATGAAGTTATTATATACCTTGAGGATGATCTAGAAGAAGAACAAATTGAGAAAATTGGACAAGATATAAATTTAATGGATGGAGTTTTATCATCAATATATCAATCAAAAGAACAAGCTTTTGAAATTATGAAGAAGGAGTTGGGTAATGAATCATATTTGCTAGAAGGTATAGGTAACCCACTACCAAATTCATATGTTATTCAATTAAAGGATATCAAATTCGCTGACGAAGTAGTGTCAAGGCTTGAAGGATTTAGAGGAATAGCTAGAATAAAATATCTTAAGGATGTAATAAATCAACTGGTAACTATAAATCATTTTGTAAGGCTAGGTGGATTAGTTATTATTGGTGTTCTTATATTGATTGCAATATTCATTATTTCAAATACTATCAAGTTGACTGTTGCAGCTAGGAGAAATGAAATAAATATTATGAAATACGTAGGAGCAACTAATGGATTTATTAGGGGACCATTTGTCATTGAAGGGTTGCTATTAGGATTTATTGGAGCAGAAGTAGCAATATCTATAATATATTACGGTTACGAATATTTATTTAAAATAATCAACGAGAAACTATATGTATTATTTACAGTATATATGGTTCCACCTTATCACTTGCTTGATGATATTGTTATTATGTTTACTTCAATTGGTGTTGGGATAGGAATAATTGGCAGCGTTTTATCACTTAGAAAGTTTTTAAGGGTTTAGTAAAGGGGGTGAAGATTGAGTGAGCAAGAGATTTGTTTATTTTCTTTTAGTTGTGCTGTTGCTTGTAAATACTGTGTTTGTTTATGCAGATAGCAGTATTGAAGAGGACAAAAAAGATTTAGAGAACTTGGAAGATAAGATTCAAGAGGGTGTAAAGCAGAAAAAGGAATTAGAAGAGGGTATTGAGGAAGTTTCAAGTGAAATCAAGCAATTGGATGTAAAAATTGATCAAACAGAGGATAGTCTATACAAGGTAGAGAATGAGCTAATAGAACTAGAAGATCAAATTGAAACTACCGAGCAAGAGCTAAGAGAAGCTGAAGACAATATTGAAGATAAGAAAGACACATTTAGTACTAGACTGAAGATTATGTACATGAACAGATCTGTAGGATATTTTGAAGTGCTATTTGCAGCTAGCGATTTGAAAGATTTACTTACTAGATTAGATATGTTCAAAATGATAATTGAGCATGATGTAAATTTACTTAGGTATATGAAGGAACAAAGAGATATAGTTGAAGAGAAAAAAGATACTTTAAATCAGAAATATGCATCAGTACAGGATACTAAAGAACAGATATCTAGTAAAAAGAACGAACTGGAATTGGCAAATAGGAATATGCAAAGCTTAAAGAAAAGGCTTGAAAATGATAAAAAAGAACTTGAAAAACAACTTGATGATCTTAATGCTTTAGCAAAGAAATTGGAAAAAGAAATAAAAAGAAAACAGCTTGAGATGCAATATGCTGGAGGCAAAATGCAGTGGCCTGTTAAAGGTTATTATTATGTGACTTCACCTTTCGGATGGCGAATACACCCAGTATTTGGAACTAAGAAGATGCATACAGGTATCGATCTCCGAGCACCATATGGCACTTCGATATTAGCAGCAAATAGTGGCAAGGTTCAGTTTGCTGGAAGATTAGGAGGCTATGGTAATGCAGTTATAATAGACCATGGTGGAGGAATTACTACGCTTTATGCACACAACTCAAGACTGTTAGTTAAGGAAGGACAATGGGTAAAAAGGGGACAAGTCATTGCAAAGGCAGGTAGTACTGGCTATTCAACAGGACCTCATCTTCATTTTGAGGTTAGAAAAAATGGAAAATATGTTGACCCATATCCTTGGATTAAAAACAAGTAATTGTGAAAAAGAGGCAAAAACGCCTCTTTTTTTTGCCTAAGAAAGTTAATTTGATTCAAGTCGCCAACTATTGATAATAATTTAGCTTAGATGCACATCTTATATCCGCTTTTTTGAAAAAAATATGTTAAGATGGTATAATATTTACATGTGTTTAATAATAATAAAATACTAGTAAATAGACTTGAGGTGACAAATTATGTTTTCAAAACGAAAAGGATATATTGTTTTAATTGCTTTTGGAGTAATTTTTCTTTTATTAGCTACTAATATTACTACATTTGTATTAAGTAACAGACTTCAAATAAAAAATGGTGATAAAGTTGTAATTAGCGTTAAACAGTATAATGAACTAGTTTCAAGATATAATCAGTATGAAAAGCCAGAGTTTTTAAAAGAAATAATAAATGAAAATTATTTAAAAGATGTAAGTGAAGAAGAACTGAATGCTGGAGTTATTAAAGGAATGTTTGAAGCATTAGATGACCCTTATTCAGTGTATATGACAGAAGAAGAGTTTGAAGATTTTATGGATTATACTGAAGGAAGCTATGGAGGAATAGGGGTAATTGTTACTCCAGGAGAAGATAATTTAATAACAGTTGTTTCGCCTATTGAAGATACTCCAGGTGAAAGAGCAGGAATTAAAACTGGCGATAAAATTGTAAAGGTAAATGGGCAGGAGTTTACAGCTGATCAAATGGATGATGCTGTTGATGTAATGAAAGGCACACCAGGAACTGAAGTATTACTTACAATTTTAAGAAAAGGTGAAGATAACAATCGTGAGTTTATAGATGTTCCAATAATTAGAGAAGAAATAAGGTTAAAAACTGTTAAATCTCAGATGCTTGAAAACAAGATAGGATATATACGAATTACATCATTTGATAAGAAAACAGATGAAGATTTTAAGAAGCATTTAGGAGATTTGAAAAAGCAAGGTATGCAAGGATTAATAATTGATCTGAGAAATAATCCAGGTGGATTATTAAGTACATGTGTTGAAATTACAGATGAACTTATGGGTAAAGGAACTATAGTATATACTGAAACTAAACAAAAAGAGAGGAATGTTTGGGAATCTGATAGTAATAAGCTGGATATGCCATTAGCTATACTGATAAATGATGGAAGTGCTAGTGCATCAGAAATTTTGTCTGGTGCTATGAAGGATACCAAAACAGGTATATTGATCGGCACTAAAACATTTGGTAAAGGAATAGTTCAAACTATTAAGGGATTACAAGATGGTTCGGGATATAAGCTTACAACTTCAGAATATTTTACTCCTAATGGAATAAATATACATGGAATAGGTATTAAACCAGATATTTATGTAGAATTACCTAAAGAAGTTGTAAGATACGGTGTTGACAACATTGATGAAGATGTCCAATTGCAGAAGGCTATTGAAGTGATTATTAATCAATTAGATTAGTAAATCAACAATATATGTTAAAAATCCATGTAACAATGTTACATGGATTTTTAAGTTGTCTATAATATAAGCTATAGAAGAAAATTTCTAAAAATCATTAAACAGTATTCCTAAGAAATATCAACATGCACATAGTAAATTAGTTACACAAAATTTATTATTTTGAAGTGAAATATGTTTTATTTTGGAGTGTTATATATGATTAGAGTAATTGAGATTATTATAGCTGCTATATTTACGATACTATCTCTAATAAAAAATCCTTTATATTGGATAGTAATTCTATTAGTTTTCGTACAGTATAAAAGAATAGTAAAAATTGAAAAACAAATACTTGGCATCAACAAAGAATCAATATACAGTAAAACATTTAAATCTGCTCTATTTGGAATTATAGGTGGATTTGTTGGCAGCATAATAATTATTTTGTTAGGAATAACAATTGAGGCTAATGATTTTAAATATATATTTATTCTTGCAGTTATATTAATGTTAATTCATCCCAGATTTATATGTTTCTCATATTCTGGAGGTCTAATCTCAATATTAAGCATTATTATTGGTGTTCCAAAGGTAAATGTATCAAGTATAATGGCTATAGTAGCTATTTTACATTTAATTGAAAGTATTTTAATACTAGTTGATGGACAAAGTACAAAGATTCCTATTTTTATTGAAAGAGATAATAAAATAGTAGGTGGCTTTAATATGGTTAGATTTTGGCCGATACCTTTTATAGTACTCATAGCAATTTCGCAATCAGCTGGTATAGGAGGGCTCCAGCCTTCTGAGTGGTGGCCGATTTTCAAAGCATACAATTTAGAAATAAGCAATAACATTGCATTTTTTATGGTAGGTATCATAGCAGCTTTAGGTTATAGTGATATGGCGATAACTGATTTTCCTAAAAATAAGGTCAAGATTTCTTCAAGAAATTTATTGTTATTTAGTTGTATCCTGTTATTCTTAGCTTTGTTGTCATCAAGAATCAATGAGCTTAAGATTATTGCTGCATTGTTTTCACCAATCGCTCATGAGATACTTATCCAGATGGGAAGAAAAAAAGAAAAGAAGGGGAAACCTATTTTCACACCTTCTAGTAGAGGTATAAGAATTCTAGATATTATTCCAAAGGGTATTGCTCATAAAATTGGAATACAGCCAGGTGATGTAATTTTATCTTTAAATGGATATGCAGTAAATAATAAGGAAGAGGTTAATAAGATACTATTTTATAGACCTAGTTATATTATTATAAAATATATAAGTAGAAAGGGAGTTGTGGCTACAAAGGAAATAAGAGATGCTAAAAATGGAATAAAGAGCTTAGGAATTCTGGCTATACCAGTGAACTCATCTTACTCATTTATAGCTAAAGAAATCAAAAGTCCTATAATTATTATATTTCGTCATATAAAAAATAAAATATCAAAAAAGTTACAAAAATTCTAACTTTTCTAAGCAAATTATGCAAAAAAATGCTATAATATGAATGTAGTTCTACATATGTATAGTATTGGGAGGAGGAGAATTTTTTGAAGAACAATTTTAGTTTTGCTGAAATATCAAATAAAGGAGTATTACGAATATGCTGGATAGTAGCAGTATTAACTAATTTAACAGTAATTTTTGAGTATCTAAAGGGCGGAAGAACTCTTGAGATGACAGTTTCATTCATATTATTAGTACAAACTACTATTATTTCTTCACATATTATAATGAAGAAAAAGCCAAGCAGTAAGCTTCCCAGAACGATAATATTTATTGGATTTACAATTGCTTGGGTATGTATATATATTACATCAATTCATTATGTAACATTTGCCTTTGTATTTCCTTTTTTAATTACATATAGCTTGTATGCAGATGAAAAGTATATTATAAAAATATCAGTGGTAATTATGTTAATTAATATTATTAAGATTATAAGAGAAATAATGCTAGGTAATGTTTCTAACTTTTATACTACTGAATACTCTGTTATGGCAATTATGACAATGTTATTCATAATAAGCTTATATACTTCAACCAAAGTAAATGCTTTTTTACGAAAAGAAAATTTAAGACATGTTAATGAAATTTTAGATTCAAATACAATGCAAAAAGCTATGATAGATGATATTTTATCAACTGTAAAGCTTCTTGATACAAATACCAGTGAGATAAATAATATAGTATACCATATTTCGAATTCTTCAAAAGAAGTATCAAATACAGTAGAACAGATTGCTGTTGGTGCAACCAATGTAGCACAGGATACAGAAAGTCAATCTCAATTTGCAGATAGAATTATTTATCAGATTTCAAACACATCTAAAACATCAAATGAAATGAAATTAGCAGCAACAGATACAGAAAAAGCTGTAAATGAGGGTATAAATATTGTTAATGACTTAACAGAAAATTATAAGACAGTTAACCAAAATAATGAATATGTATATGCAATGGTAGAGAATTTGAAGGATAAGACTAAATCTATTGAAGGAATTATTGAAGTGATTACAAATTTAGCAAATGAAACAAATTTATTATCACTAAATGCAAGTATTGAAAGTGCTAGGGCTGGTGAAGCCGGGAAAGGATTTGCTGTTGTAGCCAATGAAATTAAAAGCTTAGCAGATCAAACAAAGAAATCTACGAATGAAATATCTCAAATAATTAAGATAGTTTTGGAAGAAGTAAATAAATCCTTCAATGCAGTTGTACGATTAAGAGAAGTAAATGATGAACAAAAAAAATTACTATTTAATACAGAGAACATCTTAACAGATATAAACAAGAAAACCTTTAATACTAAAAAGAAGGTTGAAAATGTAAAACATGCAATTGAAAGTATATTACAAGCTAATGAACAGATTGTTTCTTCAACACAAAGTATTTCTGCTATATCTCAGCAAACTATGACATATTCAGAAAGTGCTTGTTCAATGACAAAAAAACACATAGAGGACTCAGAAAAGGCAAAAACTTTAGTAGAAGAGTTAATTTCTACAGCAGATAATTTAAAGAAGTATGAAAAAATAGTTGCTAATTGAAGGCAGCTATTTTTTAATGTATAAGAAAGTAATGAAAAGTATATAATCCATTAGTATTTTAAAGTCAAAATATTTTTAATTGACTTTATAAGTAATTATTTATATAATTAATACGAACAAATGTTCCAAACTAGTTTTTTTTGGATTAAATATATTGATAAAAATTATTAGTACTAGCATGTCAATAACATGAGGTGATATTTTGGGTATTTTTAAAATTAAATCAGAATTTAAGCCTACAGGTGATCAGCCTAAAGCTATCAAAGAATTGAAGGATGGTATTTTAAAAGGAATAAAGAATCAAACATTACTAGGCGTTACTGGTTCTGGTAAGACCTTTACAATGGCAAATGTCATTCAAGAGGTACAGAAGCCTACAATAGTTATAGCACACAATAAAACCTTAGCAGCTCAGCTAACAAGTGAGTTCAAAGAGTTTTTTCCTAATAATGCAGTAGAGTATTTTGTTAGTTATTATGATTATTACCAGCCTGAAGCATATGTCCCTCAATCAGATACCTATATTGAAAAAGACGCATCAATAAACGATGAAATAGATAAATTAAGACACTCTGCAACAACATCAATATTTGAAAGAAGAGATGTTATTATTGTTGCCAGTGTTTCATGTATATATGGGTTAGGAGATCCTATAGACTATGAAAACTTAGTCATATCTCTTAGACCTGGCATGACAAAGGATAGAGACGAAGTAATTAGAAAGCTGATAGAGATTCAATACGAGAGAAATGATATTAATTTTATAAGGGGTACATTTAGGGTTCGAGGAGATGTGATTGAGATTTTCCCAGCTTCATCCAGTGAAAGAGCTATAAGAGTTGAGTTTTTCGGAGATGAGATTGATAGAATTACAGAGGTTAATTCATTAACTGGTGAAATAATTGGATTAAGGAATCATGTTGCAATCTTTCCAGCCTCACACTTTGCTACCTCTGAAGAAAAAGTAGAGAGAGCGATTAGTAGCATCGAAAAAGAGCTTGAAGAAAGATTAAAGGAGCTACATTCACAGGATAAGCTCTTAGAGGCTCAAAGACTAAAGCAAAGAACAATGTATGATATTGAGATGCTTAAGGAAATGGGTTTTTGTCAAGGAATTGAAAATTATTCAAGGCATATTAGTGGAAGACCAGCTGGAAGTAAGCCTTACACTTTATTAGACTATTTTCCTGATGATTAT
>DAOUQG010000152.1 GCA_030625765.1 Thermohalobacteraceae bacterium
GTAGAGATGTTCTTTTAGAGATTGATGTGCAAGGAGCATTAAAGGTAAAAGAGAAGTATCCTGATGGAGTTTACATATTTATCCTTCCACCATCTATGGATGAATTAATGCACAGGATAGTAAATCGCGGGACCGAAACAAAGGAAGCAATTGAGAGAAGATTTAGTATAGCATACAAGGAACTGGAGAATGTTTTCAAGTATAACTATGGTGTTGTTAATGATGAAGTTGATATAGCAGTAGAAAAAATTAATGCAATTATTATGGCGGAAAAATGTAATGTTTCAAGACTAAGTGATATAGTTAATCACTTGTCAAGCTCTGACAAATTATAATAATATACTTATTGTATCTTAAAAATAAGTGATTTTGTATCTGATAGATTTTTAAATTATGCTTATACCTAGTATTATGAAAATTTAGGATTAGATGATATAAATTTAAAATTTCTGTGACGATTAGTTTTGTCGTGTGATGTGTTAAAAAAGTTTATGTTTTATTAAGAGAATAACAAATATTATATTATAACAAAGGAGGTATTTTATGTTATATCCTTCAATAAATGAATTATTAAATAAAGTTGATAGTAGATATACTTTAGTAATGTTAGCATCAAAAAGAGCAAGACAATTAGTTGAGGGTAGTGAACCTCATGTAAAATCAAAGTCAAATAAACCAGTTACAATTGCTATTCATGAAATTGCTGAAGATTTGGTAAAATATGAAAGAAAAGATGATTGTGAATAAAGATAAAGGAGTGATTGGATGCTGAAGGGTAAAAACATTGTTTTAGGAGTTACAGGTGGAATAGCAGTATATAAAGCTGTTGATGTAGTAAGCAGACTTAGGAAAATGAGTGCTAATATAGATGTAATAATGACTAAATCTGCAACAGAATTTGTTCAACCTCTAACATTCCAATCATTATCACAGAACTATGTTACAGTAGATATGTTTGAAGAACCAAAAAAATGGGAAATAGAGCATATTTCTCTTGCACAAAAAGCAGATGTATTTTTAGTAGCCCCTGCTACAGCAAATATTATTGGTAAGGTTGCAAATGGAATTGCTGATGATATGTTAAGCACTACGATAATGGCTACTAAGGCAAAAGTAGTATTTGCACCTGCAATGAACACAAATATGTATACCAATCCTATATATAAGGAAAATGAAATAAAACTGAAGGCTTTAGGATATGAGTTTATTAACCCTGCAAAAGGTAGATTAGCATGTGGGGACTATGGAGAGGGTAAACTGGCTGAACCGGTAGATATAGTAGAATATGTAACTAATATGTTAACCAATAATGATCTTGAAGACAAAAAATTAATAATATCAGCAGGACCAACTATTGAGCCAATTGACCCAGTAAGATATATAACTAATTTTTCTAGTGGCAAGATGGGATATGCTTTAGCTAAAGAAGCTAAATCAAGAGGTGCAGACGTATTACTAGTTAGTGGTCCAACTAATATTGATGTACCAAGTGGGGTAAAAGTAATACGAGTTAATACTACAAGAGAAATGCTTAAAGCTATTGAAGAGAATTTTGATGAATGCGACGGTTTGATTAAGGCAGCAGCTCCACTGGATTATAGACCTGAGGCTGTAAGTAATATAAAAATCAAGAAAAGTGGTGAAGATTTAAATATTAAATTCACTAGAAATCCTGACATTTCTCAAGAAATTGGTACAAGAAAGAAAAATCAAATAATGGTTGGATTCGCAGCAGAAACAAATGATTTAGTTAAAAATGCAAAAGAAAAAATAAAAAAGAAAAATTTTGATTTTATAGTTCTTAATGACGTTTCAAAGAAGGATGCAGGTTTTAGAAGTGATACAAATATTGCTACCATAATAGATAAAGATGGACATATTAATGATTATCCTAAAATGTCTAAAGAGGAATTATCAAAAATTATTATTGATAAACTAAGTGAATTATTATAGTTTTACAAATTTATATGTTGTTTGAGCTAGATATAGGCAGGTATTTTTTACTTCGCTTATATCTAGCTTTTTACAATAAGATGTAATAAATATATATCAAATATTTTGTTCTTACCTGAGTAGAATATTTTGATATAATAAACCTAGACTCAGACTATTCATAAAAAAGGTTTAATGAGAGGTTGATTTTAATGAGTAATAAAATTTTTGCAGAAATTATAGTTGATAATCGAAGTAGAAGCACAGACATGTCATATACATACCTTATCCCTACAGAATATGCTCATGAAGTTCAGCTTGGTATGAGAGTTTTAGTTCCTTTTGGAATGGGTGATAGACTTTTAGAAGGGATTATTATAGCATTTAAAGAAAATTCATCATTTGCTGTTGAAAAATTAAAATATATTGATAGTATTATAGATAAAAAGCCTATTATATCAAAAAATATGTTAGATTTAGCTTTATGGATGAAGGATGAGTATTTAGCACAATACACAGAAGTTTTCAAAACAATATTGCCATCAGGAATAACTAATAAGGTTAAGATATTTGTGAAGTTAGTTAGTAAACGTAACTTTTATAGCATTGAAGATCAAAAAAATAATAATGAGAACAAAATAATTCTTTTTCTTAAGGAAAATGGTGATAGTGAAATTAAGTATATTAGAGATAAATTGAGCATTAGAAACATACATAAGCATCTGACCTTTTTAGAAGAACAAGGGATTATTCGAAAATATGAAAAAATAGTTACAGATGTAAAGAAAAAATATCATAAGGTTATCTATAGAAACTTTGATAAACAAGATATAGATGATATAGTTAGCAGTATGAGTAAAAATGCACATAAGCAGATAGAAGTACTTAGATATTTGATACAAAGAGATAAGATTCCATTGAAGCAACTACTAGACGATGTTTCTGCTTCTAAACCTACTATAGGTGCAATAGAAAAAAAGGGTTATGTAAAGTTATTGGATGAGGAGATTAGAAGAAATCCCATTTCTAAGTCTATCCCAGAATATAAAAAGGTAAAATTGACATTACAGCAACAAAAGTGTTTTGATACTATATATAATGATATAACTTTGAATAGAAACAACAAATTCTTACTTCATGGTGTAACTGGAAGTTGAAAAACAGAAGTATACCTACAATTAATTGAGAAGATTTTAAAGCAAAATAAGCAATCGATTGTATTAGTACCAGAGATTTCTCTAACTCCTCAAACGGTAGAAAGGTTTGTTGGTAGATTTGGCAACCGCGTTGCAGTATTACATAGCAGGTTGTCTTTAGGTGAGAGGTTTGATGAGTGGAGAAAAATTAGAGAAGGCGAAGTAGACATAGCTATTGGAGCTAGATCAGCTATATTTGCTCCTTTCAACAATCTTGGGCTTATTATAATTGATGAGGAGCATGAAACAAGCTATAAGTCTAGCATGAATCCGAAATATAATACTATAGAGGTTGCTGAAAAAAGATGTGAGCTTGAAAATTCAGCATTAGTATTAGGCTCAGCTACACCTTCAATAGAAAGCTATTATCGAGCAAAAAAAGGAGAAATTAAATTACTTACACTATCAAAGAGAGCAAATAATAAGAGCTTACCTCCAATTGAAATAGTAGATATGAAGGAAGAACTTGATGGTGGTAACAAATCAATTTTTAGTAGAAGGTTATACAAGTCAATACAAGATAATCTTCTGAGAAAAAAGCAAACAATTTTATTTTTAAATAGAAGAGGATTTTCAACTTTTGTGTCATGTAGGAAATGTGGATACGTTGTAAAATGCAAGAATTGTGATATATCTTTGACGTATCATAGATCAAACAATATGTTAAAATGTCATTATTGCGGATTAGCTAAGAAGCCTCCAACAACTTGCCCAGAATGTGGGAGCAAATATATAAAATATTTTGGAATAGGAACACAAAGAGTTGAAGAAATAGTGAAAAAAAGTTTTCCATTTGCACGAATAGCAAGAATGGATGTAGATACAACTTCAAAAAAAGGAAGTCATGAAAAAATACTTGATAAAGTTAAGAATGGAGAAGTTGATATACTAATAGGTACTCAAATGATTTCAAAGGGATTAGATTTTCCAAATGTAACTTTAGTGGGGATTATTGCTGCTGATATTAGCTTGAATTTACCTGATTATAAATCTTCAGAGAGAACATTTCAGTTGATTACCCAAGTAGGTGGAAGAGCTGGGAGAGGAGATTATGAGGGAAGAGCTATATTGCAAACCTATGAGTCAAATCATTATAGTATAATGACAGCTCAGAAGCATGATTATGTTGGATTTTATGACACGGAAATATTACTTAGGAAGGAATTTAATTATCCTCCCTTTAGCAATATTATTAGTATAACTATAGTTGGTATGAATGAAAAAGAAGTTACCAAAGAATCAAAAAAATTAGTTAGTTCTTTATGGATTAAGTTAAGAGAAAAAGACGTAAGCTTTGAAAACAACAATATACTTGGACCTAATCCTGCGCCAATCGTTAAAATTAAAAGCAACTACAGGTGGCAGGTTATAATAAAATGTAAAGACTATGAAATAAATGATATTAAGGGTATAATAGAAGAGATATGTATAATAGATAAAAGTAAGACAAATCATTATGATACAAGATTTGTTATAGATATTAACCCTATTTCAATATTATAGGAGGAGGATGTTATTATGGCAATTAGACAATTAAGATTTGAAGGAGATCCTTTACTTAGGAAGAAATCAAGAGAAGTAACAGAAATAAATGATAGGATTAAGTCATTGGTCGAAGATATGAAGGAAACTATGTATAAAGAGGATGGAGTTGGGTTAGCAGCTCCTCAAATCGGCATACTTAGAAGAGTTGTAGTTATCGATGTAGGAGATGGTACGATTGAGTTAATAAACCCTGAGTTTTTATATCAGGAAGGAGAACAAATTGATATAGAGGGTTGTTTGAGTGTTCCTGGGAAATCTGGAAAGGTTAAAAGACCTCAAAAGGTTAAAGTTAGATACATGGATCTTGAAGGTAACGAAAAAATTATTGAGGGAACTGGTCTTTTAGCTATAGCATTATGTCATGAGATTGATCATTTAAATGGAATATTATTTATTGATAAGATGATAGATTCTGAGAAATAAAAGATAAAATTGAGGTGTTAATTATGAAGGTTGTTTTTATGGGCACTCCTGATTTTGCTGTGGCTACATTGGAAAAAATATATAAAGAGGGGTATGATATCTCTCTAGTAATTACACAAACAGATAAGCCTAAGGGTAGAGGAAAAAAATTAACTCCTCCTCCTGTCAAGGTAAAAGCTCAAGAATTTGGTATAGAGGTGTTCCAACCTAAGAACATTAACTATGAGGAAAGTATCGCTAAGCTAAAACAAATTTCTCCTGATATAATTGTTGTTGTTGCATATGGGCAGATATTAAAGGAAGAAATACTAAATCTACCAAAGCATGGTTGCATAAATGTTCATGCTTCTTTACTTCCCACATATAGAGGTGCTGCACCAATAAATTGGGTGATAATTAATGGGGAAAAGAAGACTGGTATAACAACAATGTATATGGAGAAGGGACTTGATACTGGTGACATGCTCTTGAAAGAAGAGATATCTATATCTGAAGATGAAACTGCAGGAGAACTCCATGATAAGTTAATGAAAATAGGTGCAAACTTACTTATTAAAACATTAAAGGGAATAGAAAATGGGACAGTGACCAGAATTCCTCAGGACGACAGCCAAGCTAGCTACGCGCCTATTATGGATAAGCAATTGGGAAAAATTTACTGGTATAAAAGTGCTGCAGATATTAAAAATTTAGTTAGAGGTACAGAACCTTGGCCAAGTGCTTACACAAGCTATAAAGGTAATAAGGTTAAAATATATAATGTTGATACTATAGCCAAATTTAAAGAAGGTAAGCCTGGAGAGGTTATTAAAGTAAGTGATGAAGGTATTTTTGTCAATACAGGTGATGATTGCTTGGTGATTAGGGAAATACAATTTCCTGGGAAAAGAAGAATGAAGATAAATGATTTTCTAAAAGGAAACAAAATTGAATGTGGAGAAATATTATCATAACTTACGGATGTGAAACTTTATGAGAAAAGATGAAAAAAGATTTCTGTTTATTCTTATTGCAATTGTTGCAATACTAGTGACTATTAGTATGATAAGTGTATTTTTTTTATTTTTAGAAAGCATATATGTTATGAGATTCTTACTTATTGTTTTTCTTTTTGCATTATCAATATTGATAATAACAATTATATGGATTATTTTTATGCTATATAGGATAAGCTCAAATAAAGAAATATCATCAAAAAAGTATAAGTTTTTAAGAAGAATATTAGGAGTTGTCTATCCTTTTCTGATATTAATATCAAAGCTTTTTAAAGTTGATATAGATAGTATAAGAAGAGTTTACGGAAAAATAAATAATATTTTAATTAAAACAAAAAATATAAGAGTAAGCAACGAGGAAATTTTGGTGTTGTTACCACATTGCCTACAAGATTCAAAATGTGAGCATAAAATAACTAATGAAATTAGAAACTGTAAGATGTGTGGGAAATGTGATATAAAGGATATAGTCAATTTATCTAATAAGTATAATGTTGATGTAGCTGTAGCAACTGGAGGAACATTAGCTAGAGAATGGATTAAGAAGAAAAAACCAAAAGCAATAATAGCAGTTGCCTGTGAAAGAGATTTAGCTAGTGGAATAAATGATGTTAAAGTTATTCCAGTTATAGGAATTTTTAATGAAAGACCAAATGGACCTTGCTTTAATACAAAGGTCGATGTAAAAAAAATTGAAGAAGCTATAAAATATCTCTTGAAGGAGGAATAAAAATGTATCCATATTTTTATGGTATGGGACCAGAATTTCTTATTCTGATACCAGCTATTCTTTTTGCGATGTATGCTCAAGCTAAAGTTAAAGGTACATTTAATAAATATTTAAAAATTCAAAATAGAACTGGGTATACAGGCGCTCAGATTGCAAGAATGATATTAGACAGAAACGGATTGAATGATGTTAGGATTGAGCATATTAGAGGAAGCTTAACTGATCATTATGATCCAAGAACAAAGGTTTTGAGATTATCTACTCCAGTCTATAATGGTAGATCAGTTGCATCTGCAGGAGTTGCTGCTCACGAGGTAGGTCATGCAATTCAGCATGCTACAGGATACTTTCCTCTGATTTTGAGAAATAACATAGCACCTGTTGCAAATTTTGGTGCTAGGTTTGTTTGGATACTTGTTTTTGCAGGATTCTTTTTTAACTCTGTTCTTATTCAAGTAGGCATTTTATTATATCTAGCAGTTGTTGCATTTCAGGTAGTAACTTTACCTGTTGAATTTAATGCAAGCAGTAGAGCTTTAGATCAGCTTGAAGATGGAATTATAGCTAGAGAGGAAATTGCTCCAGCGAAAAAAGTGTTAAACGCTGCAGCTTTAACGTATGTAGCTGCTACATTAGTTGGTATTGCTCAATTAATTAGGCTTGTTCTTTTGAGTAATAGGAGAGATTAAAAGGGGTATATTACCCCTTTTTGTTTTAGGAGGTACTAAAAATGAGTAGGAGTAATAGAGAAACAGCATTCAAAATATTAATGGAAGTGAATGAAAAAGGAGCATATTCCAATATTTCAATAAATAGAAATATTGCA
>DAOUQG010000017.1 GCA_030625765.1 Thermohalobacteraceae bacterium
ATCATCAGTAAGCCTATGAGATAAATCTCCACTAGCAATAAATACTGCATTGGTATTGCTGTCCTCCACTGCTTTCTTAATACTCATACCAAATTTATAGAGCTGCATTTTAGACAACATTCCATAAGTTATATGCATCAAGTTATATTTTGTATACTTTTTATTTATAAAATACAAGGGTACTATTGTTCCGTGATCTAACTCATATTTAATTCCATAGCTTTGAGCAGAGCTTCTTGTTATTTTCGCAGTCAGAATATTTTCTTTTTCTGCATATTCAACTATTTTTTCTGTTAAAGGTAAATTAATATCTAAACCCAACTCTATCTGAGAAGCTCCAAATCTACCTAAATCGCCATATATATTCTCTTCACTTGATAATGCAACTGCATCACTAAATACTGGTCCGTGTGGTGTAACTATTATTATTGTATCTGGCTCTATATTAGCTATTTCTGCTGCGACTTTATTGCAAGCATATGAAGTTTCTTTTATTTTTTCTTCTTCACCTCGTCCAATTTCAGGAATGATAATTGGTGGATGAGGCATTGTGTAAAATGCTAATATTTTCCCCATATTAATTACCTCTTATTATAATTTTTACTATAATGTGTATTTTTATTTATGCTGATACTTCAATTTTAATTTAATTTTTAAGAAAAATCTACCATTAGAATAATTCTCTATATTCAGATTATACTAAATGAGTTCTATACTGTCGGTTTGCATTATTAAAATTTTGATCAAACTACAGTTTAACCAACATGCCTTGCACGCAAGCCACAAAAATGTATGAAAACTGTACGCTCTTAGATTTGGATTATTATCCGATAAGTATAAGTAGATTACACAAATTTATAATTTGTTGAAAGTCACTTAGTAGCTTTATCATAAGTAGACAACTCAAATCTTCTTTTTGATTTGATGTTGGTCACTTAGTATCTTTTATAGTCGTGAATAATTTTAGCACTTCATCCTTTAATTTCTAATCAAAGAAGTTCTAAAATACCTGAACAGCGCTCAGGATAATAATCCGAATCTTTCCCACCACTTTTGCTAAGATTCTTTCAGATTAGAGGTTATTAATTATATCTTTAAAAACAATTAAAATAAGCACTGTGACTATTTAATAAAAATAGCGGTCACAATGCTTAATATTTTATATCTTAAGTTGTTTTTTATTGTAAATTACTTAGACAATAAATACCTCGCAGTATCCTCATCGGTTATAATAACATTAAACAAACCACTTCTTAGAGCACCTAAGGCAGCCTTGTCTGCTCCTTCGCCCCCAACAATTCCAACCAAATTTTTAACCTTCTGCAATTTCTTTTGTGTTATGGCAACGGTTTTATCACTTATTTGAGTATCAATAAAATAACCTCTATCATTAAAATAGTTAAGACATATCTCGCCTGCAACATCTAAATTATTAAGATAATTGATTCCTAATAAATTAAGATAATTAACTCCCTTTACTTTACTTTCAGACATGGAAGCTCTATATACCTTGTTAGCAGGCTTAATCTCAACAAAGGCAAAATCAAGACTTTCATAGGTAGAAAATACCTCTTCAAAAAGTGGGCCTTTTAAAATAGCATCTCTAATTTTCTTATCCTCAATAATATAAGGTGCATTAAGAAAAACTAAATTTCCATTTATTTTTTTTGCAATCAAACTCATTATATACTGGCAGTTTTCAAAACTTTTATTTGAATTTACTCCTCCTATTAATTGAATAAGGTCAATACCACTTAAAGAAGCATCAAATACATTTGTGTTTATATACTCAGCCATAGCTTCTAATGTTTCTCCTATGCCAATGCCAATCTGCATTTTAGACATAATAGCCTTCATAAAATACTCACCCGCTGCTTTACCAAGCTTATGTACAAGCTGACTGTCAGAGATTGTGTCCTTCTGAATCACAACAGCATCTTTAAGATCAAATTTTGATTCAAGCTGTGTCTCTAAAGCGGTTATTTCTTTAAGCGGACTTTCGATGCTAATTTTTACTATTCCCTCTTCTTTTGCTTTCTGCATAAGCCTAGAAACCATTTGTCTAGTCAAATTGAACTTTTTGGCAATTTTAGACTGCACCTCATCCTCATAATAATACATATAGCATATTTTTGTTATTAATCGAATTTCTTCTTTATCCATAATATACCTCATTTTTTATTAATACATTGCTTTTTAGATTTCACCGATTATAGTTATAAAATACCACTCAAATTATAATATACATGATAATATATCTATATAATATCAATATTTTCCCTTTTTTTCAATAAAATAATTAGCATCTCTATTTTTACAACTCACCCCTCTTATTCTTATCTGTGTTTTTTGTGATTAAAGATACAAAGATTAGAACAAGCAACGAAACGATAGAACCCACAAATATAGGATGAATAACTCCTATTACACCTTCAACAACCTTGTAGATCCATAATTTAGAAATAACTGCAAGCATTCCACCTATAATAATCGAGTAAAATTCAGCTTTTGAATTCACTTTCTTTGATTTTAGTCCTACCAGTAATGGAAAGAAAATGCATGCTGTATATATAATATTTGCAAAAACAATCATTTCAATGATTCCCTTAGCAAAGTAAGAAGCCATAAGTGCTATCAAAGAGATGCCCAATGTCGAAAGTTTAGCTGCTTTTAAGCATTTAATGTCATTTGCTCTAGGATTAATAATTCTCTTATAAATATCTATGGTAAATATGGAAGCACATGCATTTAGATATGATGAACTAGTGGTCATGGTCGCAGCCAAGATAGAAGCTAACATTACTCCTCTTACTCCAACAGGTAGCGCATAATTTATTATTGATGTTACTGCCATTTCTGCATTCTTTAATCCTGGTATAATAATATAGGAACAAATACCTAATAAAGCAATAAATAAAGCAGATATAATGTAATTTATTCCCGTGTAGACATAAGCAAATTTAGCTGTATTAGCATCCTTTGCAGCTATTAATCTCTGTATATATGGTTGACTGGTTGAGTAAAAAAATAAGTTCATTACAATCCAAGCTGCAGGCTCCATCCATCCAATATTACCCACACTCCAAAATGATTTTGGTACTGAGTTGACAATAGTTGATATACTTCCTACCTTGGATATTGAAAATCCTAATGCTATTACCACTCCAAATATTAATACAAAATATGCAAATATATCCGTCCAAATTACTGCAATCAATCCCCCTGCTGTTGTATATACAACAAATACGACGGTAGCTGCCAACACTGAATATGTCATAGGTATTCCAGTAATAGACGTAATAATCATAGCTGCAACCATTGTTTGAGCAGTAATTGCAAATGTTGTCCCAATCAGATGTAAGATTGCTGCAAGAATTCTTGTTCTCAAATCATATCTTTTCTCTAATAATTCTGGTACAGTTGATGTTTGTTGCTTTATAAATAACTTAGGTATTGTTAATCCCAGTATTATCCACGCAGGTACTGCGCAAAAATTCCACCATCCTCCAGCAATTCCCCTAGAGTAAGATAATGCCATAGCTCCAACCACCCCTGCTCCTCCTAGATCAGTAGCTGCCATACTTAAAGCTAATGGTATCTTTCCAACTCTTTTTCCGGCAAGTAGATAATCTTTATTATTTAATACTCTTTTAGCTGCTAACCTACCAATATAAAGTAATACCAAAAAAAATAATAAAATAACAAAATAATCAATAAGTGCCATCATGATACCTCCAAAAGCATTAAATGTAATTATTCACTGATAATACTAAAAATCAACTTAACTCACTATTGTAATCATACAAACAAAAGTTAAATCATTGTCTCAAATATATAACATATTCTCGTATATTCTTTTAAATATTTTACCATATTACTCATGGTAAATCAAATATACCAAAAAAACTGTTACCATTCTAGACTATCGGTTATTCATGTAAATAAAAACATTAGGTTAATCGAAAGTCTTTAAAATTGACCTTCCTATGTTTATTATTATTTCTACTATAGTATAGTTTTATAAAAGTAAGTAATTAACAAAAATATCATTGTTCATTTTAAGAAGTAATAGTAAACATATCATCTCTTCTAAGTGTATTTCTACAAAATTCTCATTAAAAGTAGCATTTGATAGAAACACATCTCAATAGCTATTTAAGCTAAAACATAACTATCCCTTCTAAAAAATTAATTTAGAAGGGATAAATGCTTTTTGGATCATCACTTTTTTTAATAAATTAGAACATCTTTAACACTCTTTAAAATTATTTTATTACAACGCCTGATTTAATAACTTTACATACACCATTATGCATAACAGTAATATCCTCTAGTGGATTTCTTTCCACTGCTATTAAATCTGCAATTTTACCAACCTTTATACTGCCTAACTTTTCTTCAACTCCAATTATAGTAGCACTATCTATTGTTGCTTGTTTAAGAATGTCAATTTCTTTCATATTAATCAATTCTTTTCTTAATTCAAACTCTTCTCCATTGTCGCCATGATAAAGTCCTGTAATACCTTGATCAGTTCCAAAACCAATCCTTAACCCTTTTTGGTAAGCCTTAGTAACTCCAGCTATTACACTTTGAAGTGTATTTTCAGCTTTTTCTTTCATAAATGCTGAAGATTCAGGTAAATCTCTTGTAAGTCCTACAATAGCACTTAAAGTAGGAACAATATAGGAATTAGAATCTACCAGTAAATCTATGACTTCATCATCCATCATAGAAGCATGTTCTATCGTTCTTATTCCTGCTTTAATTGCAGATTTCATTGCCTCAGTTCCATGGCAATGAACTGATACATAAGTATTCTTAAATTCTGCAGCTCTAGCAATTGCCTCGTATTCTTCATCTGAACATATTGTTTGTCCTGGTTGTCCTCCAGGGTTCATTACTGCACCAGTTCCCATAAGTTTTATAAAGTCAGCGCCGTCTTTCATACAAGCTCTAACCGCTCCCATCATGTCTTCTGCTTTATCAGCTTCTAGATACATCCCTTTAAAAAAGTCATTACCATTTTCTGTTGGTGTAATTATCCTTCCACTTGCATAGATGTTAGGTCCTACTAACTTTCCTGAATTTATACTATCTCTTATTTCAATTGCTACTTTATATGCAGCTCCTACATCTCTAAGTGTTGTGAATCCTGCATAAAGACTATCTAAAGCAAATTTATATCCATCTAATGCCTGCTGTATAGGAGCCTTAGCGCTATCTATCATAGTATCTCCTGCTGATAATGCTAAATGAATATGCAAATCAAACAGCCCAGGCAGTACATACTTACCTTCCATGTCAACTACATTTACACCCTCAATTTCAACACATCCACAAGGTTGAATATCTACTATCTCACTTCCCTTAACTAAAATATCTGCCATTTCTCCATCATAACCTTCTACTAAATCCTTTACTAATTTACAATTTTTAATAAGTAGCATTTTACTCCTCCTAACATAAATATATTAAATAGCCAATAGATAATCTTAATTCTCTATTGGCTATTTTACTGTCATTTCTAATCAGCTATAGTCCATAAAAGCTGAAAGTATTAAACATTTTAAAAGATAATACCTTTTACATACATTTGTCATGCTTCCCAATTTTACTCGATAAAACTTATTTTTTCTTTTGAAGGTTTTTTAGTTACCCACGATACTACTACAATAGTTACTAATCCTGCAATTGCTGCAAGAATATTTGATGGCAATCCCAGGAATCCAGTAGCTTTTCCTTTCAATACAAATTCTGCAAAAAGACCAACTGCTAAACTTATTAATATGCAAGCAAGAGCACCTTTCCCATTCGCTCTCTTCCAGAAAACACCCAGTACCAATGGAAAAAATACAGACGTACTATAGAAAAGACCACCAAGATATATAATATTAATCAGGTTATTCATCAAACTAGCCATAACAACTCCTCCAACACAAATAACGAATGTTACAGCACGAGACATCCATAGTACTCTAGTATCACTTGCGTTTTTATTTATAAAAGTCTTATAAATATCATTTATAAATAAAGTAGTTCCTGCCATCAGAAATGAATCTGCAGTAGACATACTTGCAGCAAATATGCCTCCTAATACAATACCAGCTATTCCTGGAGGTAATACGGTTTTAACCATCATTGCAAAAACAGTATTTGAATCTTCAAGTCCTGGTATAAGTACCGCCATAGTGATACCAATCAACCCTACTGCCAAACCGTATAATCCATATGTTGCTCCAGCGAAAACGTATGCAAATTTTGCAGTTTTAACATCTTTAGAAGCAAATATACGTTGGAGAAAAGCTTGCTGAGTTGAGTACATAAAGAAACACATAAGTATCCAAGATATAGGTACCCATGCACCTAGTTCGCCTATACTGAAAAACTCTGGAGGAAGTGCTTCTTTTATAGCTCCTAACCCACCAGCTTTAGCCATTGCCAAAGGTACAGATACCAACACAGACCCTACTAAAATAATGAATTGAAAAACGTCAGTATTAACTACTGCTATCAAGCCGCCACCCATTGTGTATAATATTACCAAGCCAACACTGATAGCAAGTCCAACAGATTTAGGTATACCTGCAAGAACATTCAACGCTACAGCACCCACAAGAAATTGTGCTGATAAAGCAGCAACAACTGAACAAATTTGCATTACTGATGCAATAACTCTGGATTCTTTGTTATAACGCTTCTCTAAAAACTCTGGACCAGTACAAATAGCTAATGGTCTTAATTTGCTAACTAGCCATATACCTAAAACTATAAATGCAGGTGTTGCACACCAGTTCCACCATGCTCCAGATAAACCAATACTATAACAATATGCAGATGCACCGATTAACCCACTTCCCCCTAAATCTGATGCTGCCATACTGAATCCTGCTTGAATTTTCCCTAGATTCCTACCAGCTAACAAAAAGTCTTCAGACGAGTCTACTTTCTTCGTTGAATAGTATCCTATATAGATCACCGCAACAAAAATTATTCCTACACCTAAGATATCAAGAATATGCATGTTTTTAGTCCCTCCTTTATAAAATTAACTCCTCTATAAACAATTGCAATATTGCAATATCTTAACCTTCTATATCCTAAAAAAGGTCTAGATAAAATAACAACTTAACTAATACAACCAATTTTTAACATTGTTAATTACATTCTTGTAACGAAAAAATTTATATTCATGATAGCTATACAAATTAAATCCACTATCTCACAAATATTAACTACACTTACTATTTAATATAATCCTCATGTTTGTTTTCCTACCAAAATCATATTCAAATGTTATGTAATTTACGATATCGTTTTAACATTTGTTTCATGTTGTAACATATGTTCATTATATCATAGTTTTTATTTTTTACAAATACTATTTAGATAATATTTCGAAAATTCAATCAACATAGAAATTTCAATTTAATTTTTATTAGGGCTTTTAAAGGTATAAATAAATGGTCAGACTTGAAATATTCACCTATGATAAGTGAATATCTCAAGCCTGATTCCACTTTCGCTATACCTATAAATTGATACAGTTGATTAAGCGTTATGAAAGAAGGGTTTAGTGTTAATGAAAAAATAGCTTTCTATAGATTAAATCATAGAAAGCTATTTTTTGATGAATAATTTTTATAATATAGTTAAGGTGCATACTTTACTATATTTCTAATTATTAAGGTATGTGAAAATCACAGAAATTATTTCATATTATATTTGAAGGATATATCACAAATTAATATATTTTTTATGTCTCCCTAATAAAATGAAAAATTATTTATTATGAATTATGCATTCACTTTTTTAGCTTTCTTTTGTAAAGCTTTCTGTTTGCCCATCTGAATCAATTCCATACGTCTTTCTCTTGTAAGAACCATCCAAACAAACAACACGCTAATACCAATAGCCATAAATGCTAACATTACAAAGAAGAAGTATCTATACCCCATTGCTCCAGGATACTTATCTAGCAGACGTCCAGCAATCATAGGAATGACCATTTCAGGCAAATAACCAATAGTGCAAGCGATTCCAATTGCTAAAGCAACTACATCAGGACCAAATCTAGCTTCCTCAAACAATGTAAAGTGTAGAGATTGAGTACCATACATTGCAATGTAACACAATGCCACACATACGATAAACATAGGCACCATAGACGCCTGACCAGGGATAACAAGCACTCCAATTAAACCAACAATCATCATTAGGAAACCAACTAAGAAAACCCTAGAAGAACTGATTTTGTCAGCAATAACACCAGAACCTATACAAGCAATAGGTCGAGTATACTGTGCAAACACAGTAATAAATGCCGCAAATACTACTGAACTACCAAACTGTGATGTCGCATATGGAGTAAAGTATGTGTATGCTATACACATAGTGTATGAACAGAACATTATTGTAACCATCATCCACATATACTTATTTTTCAATACTTGCTTTAGCAACGCAACATCCAATTTCTTTTTCTCTGTTTCGCCTTCAGCAGGTGCCTTATCAAATTTCTTGAATGCAAAGAATATAAAAGCAGCCATAATAAAAGCTAAAGCAGAATAAAACGCCATAACAGAAGTTAGTCCTGCCTGTTCATTGATTGACTTAGTGAAGTAATCAAAAATTCCAACGGCAATAGTCATGAAAATAATATTAGAAATACCACGACCACCTTCCATGAAACCAAATGATTTTCCTTTTTCATTTTCATTACCTAACATATTTAGTGCCTTAACTAAAGCAGGCCAAAAAGTCATCAATGATGTAAAACCCCAACATAACTGTACTAATAATACTACTGAATACGGTGGATAAGTCATGAGGACTAGTCCACCTAACCCTGTTGCAACATATGAAAACACCATAAGCTTTCGAACTGAGAATTTACTTGCTAATAAACCTCCAATAAAATATGAAACCACACCACAAGCTCCATATACAGTTCCTATTAAGCCCATTTGTGTATTAGTAAGACCAAAGGCTGCAACAAAAGTATCATAAAAATAAAAACGGAAGAACGGTAAAAAGTATATAAAAGATCCTGCAAACGTAAGAATTATAACTTGTCCCATATTATTCCAAAGGCTAACAGACTCATTGCTTTTTTTTGAAATATTGTTATTATTAGACATAATATCCTCCTTATTAATAATTATTTTACACTAAAAAGTTTTTTTATTTCACTAAACATTTCATAATTTATAAATATATTAATATTGTGGTTTATCCTTAACAAACGTTCTCAAAATAGTTTCCCATTAAAATTAGTTATTTTAAAATAAGTGATTCATTACTCATTCTCAGGGTCAAAAGTTACATCTTCGTCTAGCGGATACATTGGACGTACAATTCGATCGTAAGTAAATAACTTAAGATTTCTAGTAGATAACCCTGATGGGTTAGCAGGAATAATCTTGTCCACATGCTCACTATAAAATGCTTTAAAATGTTGTGATGATTTCAGTGCAATCAGTCTCATTTGCTTAAAGTCAATATCTCCTACAAAGAAAGCTCTGTCATCATATGTTTGGTTCTGAACTGATGCTACAACGAACTGAACATTTTTATATTGTAATCCAACGGTAGGTCCAAATGATCCAGGAATTCCTTTCATTAGAGGCGTAGTAGCAATAAATTTTCCATCAGAAATAGATCTAACTAAAACATCTTTTAAATGAATAGGTTTTCCATGGAATTTCGCATCCTCAATTTTTCCACCTAGTTCTATTTCTATTCTTGCACCAACACCTGCTTCGATAGCTTGAGCTACAACCTCAGGATCATACATATATGCAAATGCACTGCCTTCAATGTTAGCCTCAAACATAGCTCTTATTAAGTCCGTACCATCACCAGGCGTTCCAGCACCTGGATTATCTGCTTCTTCATTGATAAGACAAATACCTTTATCATTCTCTTCCAAGTATTTAATAGCATGATCTACTGCTTCTTGTGCATTAAAGCTATCAATATTTACTACTTTATCTCGTCTATCCCAAATGTACTTAGCTATTTTTTGAGCATGTTCCTTCTGGCTACCATCTGCAGTAACGAATACAGAGGCACAAGTAATAGGTGTATCCGAATAAGGGAACCCTGGGAAGAATGCTAGATCCAACAAGTTATGTTCTTTCTTGTACTGTAGGATATAATCCGAAATTTCTTTATAATCCTTTGTAACAGTAATTGGAACTAACATTGGCATAGGCACTACTTCAGTCTTGATTTTTATTTCACCTTTTATATGACTAATTAATGCACTCATAGCTTCGTAACCGCTAGTTAAATAATCAATATGTGGGTTTTCCTTGATACCAAATAGACCATCTACATAATCACACATTTCTTGTGAGATATTTCCATGTAAATCTAGTGTAGATGTAATCGGTATATCCCATCCTACTACATCTCTTAACTTCTTTAGTGTATATGCTTCAATATCGTCACAAGTTTCAGAGCAGCCAGCACCATGTAACCCAAGACAAATACCTTGATATTCACCTAGGTGTTCCTTAGCATATTTCACTAGAATGTCGCATACATAGTCCAAACACTCGTCTGTTACAGTTGGTCCTGCATTTTCTACACCAAAAGTAGGAATTAGTTCAACTCCATTTTCATCTGCACATTTAATCATTCCACCAAGATAACTAGGGGTACCTCTAAAAATGTTTAAAATTTCTTCACCTTCCCATGAACCTTGGGATATTAGTAGTTCAAAATCTGTCTTTCTTCTTGAAAATGTATTTGTCTCATGTCCAAACCAACCAAGTAGTACTTTCATTTTTTTCTCCTCTCTTAATAAATTTTTATTTTTATATTTGTTATGATATCTTAATATAACAAATTATAAACACTATTAATTACTTAAATTCACCCTTTTAGAATCCAAATGACATTCGTTATCGCGATAACAGCATCTTAAAAAAAAACTTTTGAAAATCAACATTGAATGAAACACTGCTTATAATCAAAATAATGATACTTGTTATCGCGATAACAAAACCTTAAAAAAAATACTTTTTAAATTATCATTGAATAAAACACTGCTTTACATAAATCTATAAAATCGTTTACACTATTTTCAGTTAAGGGTACACCATCAAAGTAATCTTTCAACATCCCTTTATAAATGAATGTATGTATATCAGCTATTTTCTGTATTATTTCTTCAGATATAGAGTCGTCATGCACTGCATTTTTTAATGTAATAAAGCAACGTGTATTTATGTCGGATAGTGTTAGCCACTCTAGCAACGCATCATCTAAATCAAAAAGATCTTCAGTAAAAATTACATAATAATCACGAAACAAGTTCTCCAGAGAATAATTATGTTTCATAAAAAACACAAGATTATACACCTCAGGTTCTTCAAAAGAATATTTAGCAAACAACTCCCAATAATGAAAATACCCTTCTATCGAAAAAATTGCATCACGACCTAGCTGACTAACGTCACTTATATATGACCTTAAATAACGTAAAGATGCATAAATCTTCAAATGCTCCAAGCTATCAAAATGTCGGTAAAGAGATGTGCTTGATACCCCTAATTTACTTGCAATTTTTCTAATGCTAACATTCTTAAATCCTTGTTCCTTCATAATATCATACGTAAAATTGATATACTTTTTTTTTGATAGATTTCTCATAAATTTTACCTCATTTTCTAATATACAACACTAAGTTATCACGACAACTTATTATTATAATACACCTCCCTTCATACATTGTCAATAAAAAAATTAATTTTTCTCAATTTTCTGATTCATTTGTGGAATTTCTTAATGTACAACATATGAAAATGTCCCAAATAAGATAATGGTGTACAATAAAACCTCATATCTCTTTCATATGATAGCTGTTCTCTAAGCATATCTAATCCCCAAATAAAATCTTTAAAGTATCTGTTCTTATATTGGAGGTTTATCTCTCCTAAATAGCCTCTTGCCAATTGTTTCGTTAAGTCAGATATTTTTTCCATAGGCTTAATTATATTTCTATGAAGCATTAAAATAAAATAATTCTTATATTTAGCTTATACTAAATGAGTTCTATACTGTGGGCTAGAGTTATGAATAATTTAAATACACTATAGATGAAGTGGTTGTTTGAAATATTCACTTATTATAAGTAAATATTTCAAGCCTGACCCTGTTTCATGCTGTTTCATGTTAAATAAATTATATATCTCTTATTCTTTACTAAACTTAAACTTCGAAAGAGCATCTGCGAGTGCAGTATTGATAGGTTCCTCTTGTTCTTTTTTCTGCTTCTTTAGATATTTTGATACCTCTTTTTTTGCAACCTTATTATTACTCTTTTTCTTCCTTTCATTAAATGCAGAAAGCTTTTCTCTATAACCGCAGTTACATACAAATATTCCGTCTTCTCCTTTACCACGAAGCTCTAGTTTTTTGTGACAATTTGGACATCTGGCATTCGTTATTTTTGCAATGTTTTTTCTAAAACCACATTCTCTATCTTGACAGATGAGCATCTTACCCTTTTTTCCCTTAACTTCTAGCATATACTTTCCACATTCAGGACATCTATTTCTTGTAAGGTTATCATGTTTAAATATCTCACTACTATTTTTTATTTCATTCACAACTTCCTTCGAATAATTTTTCATCTCATTAATAAAAGTAGTTTTATTTAACGAACCTTTAGAAATATGCCCTAGTTTCTGCTCCCACACTGCAGTTAAAGCAGGTGACTTTAGATCTTCAGGGACTAACTCCAAAAGCTGTTTGCCCTTTGATGTAATATATATATTCTTTCCTTTTTTCTCAATCAAAAAACTATTAAATAACTTTTCAATGATATCGGCTCTTGTTGCTACTGTCCCAAGTCCACCTGCTTCTCCTATTGTTTTAATTAAGTCCTTACTTTCATTAGCCATATATTTTTTTGGATTTTCCATAGCTGAAAGTAAGCTTGCCTCATTAAAATATGCTGGTGGCTTAGTTTCTCCTTTAGTTTGAGAAATATTGGATATTTTCAGAATTTCACCTTTATTTATGTTAGGTAATATTTGCTCTTTAATTTCATTATCTAAGTCATCATCAATATTATTTTCATATACCTCTTTCCAGCCTTGAGCTATAACAGTTTTCCCTTTTGCAATAAATCTCTCATCGTTTATTTTAGCTTTTATTGTTGTTTGTTCATACTCAAAAGGAGGATATAAAACTGCTAAGAAGCGTTTAATAACTAAGTCATATATTTTTCTTTCTTTATCATTAAATGCTCCCAAATATGCTGCCTGCTCCGTCGGTATGATAGCATGATGATCTGAAACCTTACTATTATCAACGAAATGTTTATTAGCTTTAATAGGCTTTTTTAATATCTTGGAAGCTAATTTTGAATACGATCCAACACTACATGCTCTTAATCTTTCTTTTAGTGTATCAACTATATCTGTAGTTAAATATCTTGAATCAGTTCTTGGATACGTTAATACTTTATGATTTTCATAAAGCTTTTGCATAATAGAGACAGTTTCCTTTGCTGAAAACCCCCATATTTTATTTGCATCTCTTTGAAGCTCAGTTAAATCATACAACTGAGGAGAATATCTTTTTTTATATGCTTTATCTACTTCTATAACCTCAGCAGTTTTGCTATTGATTGATTTGAGTAATTTGTCACATCTATCCTTATCAAAGGTTCTAAAGTCTTTAGTTTTACTATCCTGCCAAATTAGTTTTAAACCATTTGCAGTTGCAGTAATGCCATAGTAAGGTCTTGGTTTGAAGTTTTTAATCTCTTCTTCTCTTTGAGCTACCATTGCAAGAGTTGGAGTTTGAACTCTTCCACAAGAAAGCTGAGCATTGTACTTACAAGTCAAGGCACGTGTTGCATTGATTCCAACAAGCCAGTCTATCTCTGCTCTCGCAACTGCAGAAGCATAAAGATTTTCATACGCCTTGCCAGGTTTTAGTTTTTTGAACCCATCTTTGATAGCCTTATCAGTAACAGACGAAATCCAAAGACGTTTTATTGGTTTCTTTACATGTGCCTTTTCTATTATCCATCTAGCAACAAGTTCTCCTTCTCGACCAGCATCAGTAGCAATAACAATCTCGCTCACATCTTTTCTATTCATTTGCTGTTTAACAGTGTTGAATTGCTTACCAGTTTTCTTTATCACAACAAGCTTTAAATGCGAAGGTAGCATTGGTAAATCTTCTAATCTCCAAGACTTGTATTTTTCATCATAGACTTCTGGGTCAGCTAACGTAACTAAATGACCTAAAGCCCAAGTAACTATATATTTGTCACTCTCTAAATAACCGTTCCCTTTTTTATTACATCTTAAAACTCTAGCTAAATCTCTTCCAACAGAAGGCTTCTCAGCTAATACTAATATTTTGTTCATTTTAACAGTCCTCTCAAAGTAGATATAACTTTACTGTACCATAAAACATACTATAAAGCTATAGCTACGATACTAAAGCTTATATTTATGATGTGTCTTTTAAACTCTTCAATAAGTACATTCATATTTTCCTTCTTTATATACTGTTACCTCAAAACATCAGAAAAATCACTGTAATTTATGGTAATTCATATCAGGTATAGCATCGTTTTTTATAAAAGAACAGGACAGAGGATTATCCCCTGTCCTATATTGAAAATTTGTTTACATGTCCATAAACTGTCTAAGTATTACTATTCCTTGTGCTCTTGTAATATCGTCTAGTGGTTTAAAGTAACCATCATAGCCTATCATTATTTCTTCATTATATAAAGCCTTTACTGACTCTAAAGCCCAATCACTTATTTTACCCTTATCATGATAATTTATCTCTATTCCTTCTACCTCTTTTCTATTAAGGATTTTAAAGGTTCTCGCTATCATTGCTGCCATTTGTTCTCTTGTAATGCTTTCATCAGGTGCAAATATTCCATCTCCACTGTTCCTTGGGATGATGCAGGTTCTTATTTAAGATTTTATGTTACCTATTCTTTCTATAATTAATTTTCCCATTTCCTTTGTTCCAACCAAAGTCATTCCTTCACTCATAATATCCCTTGTACGATAATTTCCCTTTAACACCTTTGAAACTGCCTCTTCTATAGCATCCGCTTCATCTACTAGGTTAAAAGAGTATCGAAGCATCATAGCTGCAGAAAGAATGGTTGCAATTGGGTTTGCATAGTCCATTCCAGCAATATCAGGTGCTGAACCATGGATGGGTTCATACATACCTATATTTCCTTCTCCTAAACTAGCGGAAGGAAGCATACCAATAGATCCTGTAATCATACTAGCTTCATCAGATAAGATATCCCCAAAAATATTATTCGTAAGAACCACATCAAACTGTCTTGGATTACGAACCAATTGCATAGCTGCATTATCTACATACATATGATTTAGTTCTACCTCTGGATAATCTTTAGCCACATCCTCTACAACAGATCTCCAAAGTCTTGAACTCTCTAATACATTGGCTTTATCCACACTGGTTACCTTTTTATTTCTTTTCATAGCAATTTCAAAGGCCGTCTTTGCAATCCGCTTCACTTCTCCTACACTGTAGGCTTCTATATCATGGGCCTCTTCTCCCATTTCTGTATTTCTTCGTCCCCGTTCTCCAAAATATATTCCCCCTGTAAGCTCTCGAACCACACAAATATCTATTCCACCTTCTATAATTTCTGCCTTCAAAGGGCAAGCATCAATTAATTCCTTATAAAGAATAGCTGGACGAATATTTCCAAATAACCCTAATGCTTTTCTTAAGCCCAGGATGGCCCTTTCAGGTCTCTTTTCTCCTGATAGACTATCCCATTTAGGACCCCCGATAGCTCCTAATAATACTCCATCACTATTTTTACAGATCTCTACCGTATCTTCTGGCAATGGAACGCCTACTGCATCAATGGCATTTCCACCGGCTAAAACTCTATTAAATTTAAATTCATGATGATAAACATCCCCTATTTTACCTAATACTCCTACTGTTTGATCAATGACCTCAGGTCCAATTCCATCTCCTGGAATGACTGCTATATTTAGATTCATCTCTATTCCCCCTTATTTTTACTTTTGTTAATATAATTGATCAGTCCATCAGCAGCAATAATTTCTTGCATAAATGGTGGAAGAGGTGATGCCTGATAGGTTTGATCTTTTGTTATATTGACAATCCTTCCTGTATTAAAATCTACCTCTATCTGATCTCCATCTTTTATATTCTTAGCCGCTTCATCACATTCTAAAATAGGAAGACCAATGTTGAATGCATTTCGATAAAAGATTCTTGCAAAGGTACTAGCAATCACACAAGATATGCCAGATGCCTTAATAGCAATAGGCGCATGTTCCCTTGAAGAACCACATCCAAAATTTTTATCCGCTACAATAATATCCCCATCAGTTACCCTTTCAGAAAAAGTTTCATCAATATCCTGCATACAATATTTTGCTAATTCCTTAGGAACTGATGTACTTAAATACCTTGCTGGTATAATTACGTCCGTATCAATGTTATCGCCATATTTAAAAACCTTACCACTTTTTATCATTAGAACCCCTCCTATGCTACATCTTCTGGATTTGTAATTTTTCCTGTCACCGCGGAAGCTGCTGCTACTGCTGGACTAGACAAATACACTTCTGACTCTACATGGCCCATTCTTCCAACAAAATTACGATTTGTTGTGGCAATAGCGCGCTCTCCCTTAGCCAATATTCCCATATGTCCCCCTAGACATGGTCCACAGGTTGGGGTACTCACTACTGCACCTGCTGTTATGAATGTTTCCATCAATCCTTCCTTCATTGCCTGAAGATAAATCTTTTGAGTAGCAGGAAATACAATCATTCTTATGCCCTTGGCAACCTTTTTGCCCTCTAGTATTTTTGCAGCAACCCTTAAATCTTCAATACGACCATTGGTACAAGATCCAATGACCACTTGATCAATTTTTACATCTCCCACCTCATCAATAGTCCTTGTATTCTCTGGAAGGTGTGGAAACGCTACTGTTGGTCTGATGGTGCTTAAATCAATTTCATAAACTTTTTCATATTCTGCATCTTCATCAGGAGTATATACCTTATATTTCTTTGTAGAATGATTCTTCACATAGTCTAGAGTCACATCATCTACGATAAATATTCCATTTTTTCCTCCTGCTTCAATGGCCATATTTGCCATTGCAAAACGATCATCCATAGATAGGTTTTTTATTCCATCTCCCATAAATTCCATGGATTGATACCTTGCTCCATCTACTCCAATCATCCCAATGATGTGTAGAATAATATCCTTACCACTCACCCATTTTTGTGGTTTTCCCTTTAGTTCAAATTTGATAGCGGTAGGAACTCTAAACCAACACTTCCCTGTTGCCATTCCTGCTGCCATATCTGTACTTCCGATTCCTGTTGAAAAGGCACCTAAAGCCCCATAGGTACAAGTATGAGAATCTGCTCCTATTACCACATCTCCACATACAACCAATCCCTTTTCAGGAAGTAGTGCATGTTCTATTCCCATTTCTCCTATTTCAAAATAATTTTCAATGTCCTTTTCATATGCAAATTCGCGAACCATCTTACACTGTTCTGCTGCCTTAATATCCTTGTTTGGTGTGAAATGATCTGGAACAAGGGCTACCTTTTTCTTATGAAATACACCCTCTACCCCCATTTTATTAAATTCTTTTATGGCTACAGGGGTTGTAATATCATTTCCCAATACCAAATCTAGATTCGCTTGAATAAAATCTCCTGCCTTTACATGATCTACCCCTGCGTGAGCTGCTAATATCTTTTGTGTCATGGTCATTCCCATTGTTTCATCCTCCCTATTCTTCCGATATTTTTTCTATGAAGCAATTTCTTCTCTTTCTAATAAAGCTCTTTCATGGAACATTTTATTTACTGCACTAAGGTAGGCTTTGATACTTGCCTCTACCACATCTGTGCTAAGGCCTCTTCCCTTGTAAATTTCATCATCTTTTCTAATTTTTACAATAGCCTCACCTTGGGCATCCTTTCCTTCTGTTACAGATTGAAGCACATAATCATCCAGCGTAAAATCCATTCCTATGTTTTTTTCAATGGCTTTAAAGGCTGCATCTACTGGACCATCTCCTGTGGATACCTCTTCTATTTCTTGGTCCATATATTTTAGAACAATAGATGCTGTAGCCGTAATGGCATTTCCACTATTGATAATAAATCTTTTAAGTTCATAGGTCTCAGGAATCTCAACAGCATTTTTTGTTACGATGGCTTCAATATCTCGGTTGTAGACGACCTTCTTTTTATCTGCCAAATCTTTAAATTGTGTGAAAGCATAATCTAGCTCTTCTTTTTCTAGATTGTATCCTAATACTTTCAACCTATCTTCAAAGGCATGACGCCCTGAATGTTTTCCAAGAACCATTTTATTTTCAGAAAGTCCCACAGACTCTGGTGTCATAATCTCATAGGTACTTCTTTCTTGTAACACCCCATGTTGATGGATTCCTGATTCATGGGCAAAGGCATTTACTCCTACGATTGCTTTATTCGGTTGAACTTTCACACCTGTAATGCTACTTAACAAAGTGCTTGAACGAATAATTTGCTTTGTATCCACATTGCAGGATAGATTATAAAAGTCCTTTCGCGTATTGATGGCCATAACAATTTCTTCTAGTGCTGCATTTCCTGCACGCTCTCCAATTCCATTGACGGTACATTCTAATTGGGTAGCTCCTGCTCTTGCAGCAGCCAACGTATTGGCAACAGCCATTCCCAAGTCATTGTGGCAGTGTACAGATATTTCTGCCTTATGAATATTGGGTACATTCTCTTTTATACTTTTGATTATGTGATAATATTCATCGGGAGTTGTATAACCTACTGTATCCGGAATGTTTACTACTGTAGCCCCTGCACTGATCACATTTTCAATGATTCTATATAAAAATTCAAGATTACTTCTTGATGCATCTTCTGCTGAAAATTCAATGTCTTCACAATATGCTTTTGCATGCTTTACCATATTTGTAGCCTGCTCTAATACTTCTTCTGGCTTCATTTTTAACTTATATTTCATATGAACATCAGAGGTAGCAATAAAGGTATGAATTCTCGGTCTTTTTGCATATTTTACTGCTTCCCATGCACAATCTATATCCTTCGTTAGCGCCCTAGATAAACTAGCCACTGTACATTCCTTCACGTTTTTTGCAATTTCACTTACAGATGTAAAGTCTCCCTGGGATGCAATGGCAAATCCTGCCTCTATTACATCTACTTTCATAAGTTCTAGCTGTTTTGCCATTTGAATTTTTTCTTTTAGATTCATACTACATCCTGGAGATTGTTCTCCATCTCTTAAAGTTGTATCAAAAATTTTAATTTGTCTTCCCATGATAAAAACCTCCTCAATTATTTTCTATAAAGATTCCCTAAACACAAAAAAACCCATCCCTAAACAATATATTTAGGGACGGGGTATATCACTCCGCGGTACCACCCAATTTGTCTCTATCTTAAATATAGAAACCACTCAACAGGTTCATCAAACCTTAGCTTATAACGGGGCCTACCGTTATCTCCTACTCTTATTTCAAAGATACTGCTCGGGAGTGAGTAGTATTATCCTGCAGTATCGGCTCACAGCACCGCCGACTCTCTGAAACTGCCTTGGTACAATACGCTCTCCTTCATCGCCTTCTATATATTTTGAATTTTATGAATTTTCTTGAAATAACAAATGCTATTCTATAAACATTTATTTCTTATGTCAATATTTTTTTATAAATGGAAAATTTGCATTTATAAAACTATGTTTCTAAACCCTCAATTATTTTAAAAAATACAAAAACCCCATCCCTAAAATATTTAGGGACGGGGTATATTTACTCCGCGGTACCACCCAGTTTGTCTCTATTTTATAATAGAAACCACTTGACAGGTTTAATAAACCTTAGCCTGTAACGGGGCCTACCGTCATCTTCTACTCTTATTTCAAAGATACTGCTCAGGAGTGAGTGGTATGATCCTGCAGTATCGGCTCACAGCAACCGCCGACTCTCTGAAACTGCCTTGGTACAATACGCTCTCCTTCATTGCCTTTATATGATTAGGAATTCGGTAAATATTCTTAATATAATGAATTCTATTCTAACAAGATTTGTTTTTCCTGTCAACAGTTTTTCTTGATTTTTTATATTTATTCTTGGTTTTTTATATTTATTTAAAATTCCCCTGAATTTATCATCCAAGGGATCTTTTATTAACGGTATATATCGTCGATTCCACCAACACCATTAATGAGTTTTTTGTATTTTGCATAATTTCCCATGACTTGTTTTTATTTCATCATACACCTTGAATTTCAATACTTGAATATCAAAACTACATCCCATATTTAACTAAAGATATCCAAAAATATTTTACTTCCTCTGGAAGCATTTGTTTTACAGGACTAAGTCTATTTTCTTTGCAATTATTTAGTGCTTCTTTTATCATTTCAATATATTCAGGTGGTACAATTTCCATAGCATCAATATCAATACCTTCTCTCAAACACATGACAATATGATCTTCTATGGTTCTCTCCTTCATTTCTCTTATTTTAGCTATTTCATCTATACTACTTCCCTGTTTATACATTTCATATGTTATTATGTGACTCTTCTTCTTTTCAACTTCTTCTTTATTTATACTGTTGTTATTCTTTGACGAGCTTCTAGACGAAATGCTTGATTCTTGATTTGAGTTATTTCTCATTGAACCAATATCAATTTCTTTATCTTTAAT
>DAOUQG010000128.1 GCA_030625765.1 Thermohalobacteraceae bacterium
CATATAAATTAGATTAAGCAATAGCTAATTAAATATTTTTTTATCAGGGGTGATACAATGACTGAAATTTTTTATAAAAGTACAAGAGGAGAAAATGGCATAATTACTTCCTCAGAAGCAATTATTAAGGGAATAGCAATCGATGGAGGGTTATATGTACCAACTAGCTTTCCTAGTATTGATTTACCGTTTTATGAGCTAGCTAAAATGGATTATAAAGAGTTAGCATTTTATATTATGAAAAAATATTTTACAGACTTTGATGATAGGGAGCTTTTAGAATGTATAAATAGTGCATATGATGAAAAGTTTGAAACATCAGAAATAGCGCCATTGGTAGAAAATCAAGGAGCTTATTTTCTTGAACTATATCATGGACCAACCCTTGCTTTTAAAGATATGGCTCTATCAATACTTCCTCATTTGTTAAAAACTGCTTCGAAAAAATTAAATATTACTAAGGAAATAGTTATACTCACAGCTACTTCAGGGGATACAGGAAAAGCAGCTCTTGAAGGATTTGCAAATGTAGAAGGTACTAAGGTAATAGTTTTTTATCCAAGTAAAGGAGTAAGTGAGATCCAAAAAAGACAAATGATAACTCAAAAGGGAGATAATACTTTTGTTATAGGCATAGAAGGGAATTTTGATGATGCTCAAAGCGGAGTAAAGGAATTATTCAATGATATTCAATTCAATAGAAAATTATATGAAAATAATTATATGTTTTCTTCAGCTAATTCAATAAATATAGGAAGATTAATTCCACAAGTAGTATATTATTTTTACTCCTATTTAAAATTATTAAGAAATGGAAAACTTAAGAAAGATGAAAAAATAAATATAGTTGTTCCTACGGGGAATTTTGGTAATATACTAGCAGCTTTTTATGCAAAAAAGATGGGCTTGCCTGTTAATAAGCTTATTTGTGCATCTAATGAAAACAATGTTCTTTATGATTTTATTAACACAGGTATATATGATAGAAGAAGAGAGCTTAAGCTTACTAGCTCGCCTTCTATGGATATTCTTATATCAAGTAATTTAGAAAGGCTTTTATATGAATTGAGTAGTCATGATGATGAATTAATAAGAAATGTGATGGAAAATTTGAAAAAAGAAGGAAGATACGAAATAACTCAAGAAAATATGAAATGGTTAAAAGATTTTTACGGTGGATTTGCTTATGAGAATGAAATATTTGATACTATCAAGGATGTATATGATTCATCTAAATATGTCATAGATACTCATACGGCTGTTGCATATTCTGTATATAAAAAATATAAAGAAGATACTAGAGATAATTCAAAAACAATAATAGCATCAACTGCTAGTCCTTTTAAATTCACTAGAAGTGTCTATAAAGCTCTAAACGAATGTGATGATAATCTTAATGATTTTGAATTAATTAATAAATTAGCTGAATTTACAGGATTAGATATACCAAATGCTATAAAGGATATAGAAAATAGAGAAATACTCCATAACTATACATGTAATAAAGATTCAATGAAATCTATAGTTAAAAAAATATTAAAAATATAGGTGATGCCAATGATAGAGATAAGAGTTCCAGCTACAAGTGCGAATATGGGTCCAGGATTTGATTGTCTTGGGATAGCTTTGAATCTATATAATCATTTTATAATAGAAGAAATTGAAGAGGGTTTAATAATTGAAGGCTGTGATAAAGAATTTGCAAATGATAATAATTTAATATATACTTCCATGCAAAAGTGCTTTGAAAGAGTAGGATATAAATATAAGGGGATTAAAATTAAGATAGAGCATGATATACCTGTTTCGAGGGGATTAGGAAGTAGTGCAGCATGTATATTAGGAGGAATTATTGGAGCAAATGAGATAGCAGGAGGAGTTTTAAACAGAGATGAAATTTTAGAGTTAGCTACTGAGATAGAAGGACATCCAGATAATGTAGCACCTGCATTGCTTGGAGGAATGATAGTTTCTTTACAAGAAGATAATAAAGTATACCATAGTAGAATAGAAATTGCTAAGGGATTAAAATTTTGTGCTTTAATACCTGATTTTAAGCTTTCAACTGAAGAATCAAGAGCGATACTCCCGAAGAAAATACCCTATAAAGATGGAGTTTTTAATGTGGGCAGGGTATCATTAATGATATCAGGATTGATAAATGGTCAATTTGATTTGATTCACCTTGCATGTAAAGATAGGTTACATCAAAAATATAGGGGAAGTCTTATAGAAGATTATGATGCGATAACGAAATACTGTGAAAGCGTAAATAGCTTAGGAGTATTTTTAAGTGGTGCAGGGCCTACTATTATGGTAATATTAAAAGAAGGAAATGACAGTTTTCATAATGATATTGTGAGATATTTAAGTAAATTGAAAAGAAATTGGATGGTTAAAGAATTAAATATAGATTTTGATGGAGCTATTGTAAAGCATATTAACAAGTAAGAGAAAACTATCAAAAGTGAACTCGTTTGATGAAGAAACTAAGTGACTTACTCAAAACCAAAGATTTTGATAATTTACTTTAGCTAAAGTTAAACATCGAGGCTTAGGTAGGAGATCCTACTCTCACCTAAGTAAGGAAAGCTGTAACACCCACTTATAGAAGTGAGTGTCTAATGATTTTGATAAAGTGAAGCTTAATTTTTAACTAAAGAAGGAGGAAAAACATTATGAAAAATTCTATTTATGAAAAAACAGATAATAACAAAACTACTAAAGTTGTTTTATTAGGAACTGGTACACCAAACGCAGATCCAGATAGGTCAGGTCCATCTGTTGCTATTGTAGTTGGAGAAGATTCTTATATAGTTGACTTTGGAGCAGGTATTGTTAGGCAAGCTGCTAAAGCTTATAGAAATGGAATAGAGGGTTTAAAACCTAAGTACCTTAAACGTGCATTTTTAACACATTTACATTCAGATCATACTATTGGGTACCCAGATTTGATTTTTACTCCTTGGGTATTAGAAAGAGATGAACCATTAAAGATATTTGGACCTAAAGGATTAAAGAGAATGACTGAGCATATTGTAAAGGCTTATGAACAGGATATAAATGAGAGATTACATGGATTAGAACCAGCAAATGATTTAGGCTGGAGTGTAGAAGTAAATGAAATTAGTTCTGGTATAATATATCAAGACGAGAATGTAAAGGTAGAGGCGTTTCCAGTTAAGCATGGTTCATTTGAAGCATATGGATTTAAATTTTATACACCTGATAAAACTATTGTAATTTCAGGAGACACTGCACCAACTGAAAATATGACTCACTATGCTAAAAATTGTGATATTTTAATACATGAGGTTTACTCGGCAGCAGGATTTGAAAAAAGAACTCTAGAGTGGAAGAAATATCATTCAAGTGTTCATACATCTTCTTATGAGCTTGCAGAAATTGCAGCAAAGACAAAACCAGGGCTGCTTGTTTTATATCATCAACTTTTCATGTTTGATATCCTTAGTAACGACGATGATTTACTATTAAAAATTGATCAAAGAGAAAATGAGATTTTAGAAGAAATTAGAGAGAAGTATGATGGGAAAGTAATTTCTGGGAAAGATTTAGATGTGTTTTAAGTTTTATGTTGCTTAATGAATTGGTTAGGTATATGGTTATTTAAAGCTTATTTGTTGGAAAGCTGTAGAGTCATTGGATATAATCCTTGGACTCTTTTTATATTTATAGAATATTTTCAAGTACTCTGCATTTTTAATATGATAAAGGAGATTATATTATTATGGAGGGTTATAAAATGAAGGAACATATTACAAATAGGCAAATAGCTTTTATCATTTTCGGTATAGTTGTAGGATATGGTGTAATAAACTTACCTAAAAATATTGCTGAGAGCGCAGGTACTGGAGGATGGTTTTCAATATTAATTGGAACAGCAATTGCTATTGTATTTACATATATAATCACATACCTAGGATATGTTCATAAAAATAAAACTATTTATGAATACTCTGAGATGTTAACAGGAAAAATTGTTACATCAATATTTATGATCATTTACAGTATATATTTTTTCTTGTTGGCAACTATGATAACAAGGATTACTAGTGAAACAATAAAGCTTACAATATTATTAAGAACACCTGTATGGGTTTTAAACTTAGTATTTTTTGCAGCTGTATATTATGCAGTAACAAAAAAGCTACAAGTAATAGCAAGAATTTGCGAAATTTATGGTTTGATAATTATTATAGCAATAATTACTATTTGCTTTGGAATATTTTCCCAAGGCAAGCTAATTAACACAAGACCCTTTTTTGTACTTGAAGATATACAGACATATATTAAAGCATCAGCGGTGACGATATTCCCATTTATAGGTTTAGAAATACTAACTATAATACCTTTTAATAAAAAAGAGAATAATAAAAAAGTATTTAAATATTCAATTTTCATGATAGGTGCTATAGGTTTTATTTACATATTAGTTTATGAAGCTTGTATTGCCGTTATGGGAGTTGACAGTATTATACATTATAAAGCTGCATTTCTTGCAACGATAAGGAGAGTTGATATTCCAAGTCTTCAATTTCTAAGAAGATTAGATGGAATTTTTATAATAGTATGGATTATGACTGTATTTTGCACCTTAATCTTATCTGCATATGGGTCGATTTTTCTGTTAAGCAAATTAATTAAGAAGATTAGCTTTAACAAGATTGCTTTTTTTGTAATAATAATAGCTTTTATAGTTTCTCAAGTTCCTAATACTACTGCTCAAATACAAACATGGCTTGACTACATTGGATATTCTTCGGTATTTACTATAGTAATAATACCAATAACACTTCTAATAATTACTAAGGTGAAAAAGTATGATAAAAATATCTAGAAAATTAGTGATAATTATTCTATCTCTGATTTTATTAACAGGCTGCTGGGATTATGAGGATGTAAATAATAAAAGTATTACTATCTCAATTGGAGTAGATCGTGTTAATAATATGATTGAGTTTTCAGGTGAAAAAGCTAAAATTACAGCTTCGTCTAAAAAAGAAGAAGGAAAGGCTCAAGCAGCAGAAGTATATAAAGTGCTGGCTTATGGTAAAACATTTGAGGAAGCTAGAAAACATTTTGATGCAGAAAGTCCTTATCCGATTTTTTCAGGAGCTACAAGGGTTGTTGTTTTCGGAACTAGATTCGCAAAACAGGGTATTGAGCCATATTTAAATAGAGTTGACAGTCTATATGATTATAGAAAAACTCTCTTAACTGTAGTTAGTCGTGAACCAGCTAAGCAAATATTTGATTTAAAGGTTGAAAAAGATATTTCTGTGGGTTTTTTAATAGAAGATATGCTAAATCATTTATCAAAAAAAGGAGAGGCGTTATATCCTAATATTGGGGAGTCGCTTTCTGAAATTGCAAGTGGGAACACATGTTATATATTACCTTACATTGGAATAGAACACAATGTAATAGCGTACTTAGGTCTTGTTGTTATGAAAGAATCCAAGTTAATAGGTATTATTGATATTAAAGATACTGATGGGATATTGTATTTATTATCAAAAAAACCTATATTAAGTGAGGCAATACCTAGTAGTAAAAACGAGAACAACATATATTCTTTTAGAACTACTCCCAAGAAAAGAAAGATTGAAGCAAGTTATGAAGATGAAAAAGTGGTTATTAATATCAATCTAGATTTAACTGCGGAGTTACTTTATCAGTATTATATGGAAAAAATAAGCGATGATGAAATTAAGAATATGGAAAAAAAGATTTCTGAAAAGGTGAGAAATTCAATTGCTTCATCTATAAAAAAAGCACAGGTTGAATTTAAATGTGATTATTTCAATTTTAAGAAACACTTTAAGGTTAAGTATTCAAAGATTTTTGAAAAAATAGATTGGGAAGAGAAATTTACGGAAGCAGAAGTAAATGTTAATGTCAAAACTAAAATGATAAATATGAATTTGAAAGATCCAAATGCAAAAAAGAAATTTTAGAGGAAGGATAATTTGTGCTATAGAATAGTATGGAGGTTATTATGAAGAAGAAAGAGTTATTCAATATTGAAGCTTCTTAATAAATATGACTTCATAATTAAAAGGAGTTGATAGGAATGAAGTGTGATAAAGATGAAAAAGTTAGAGTATGTCCGCAGTGTCAGAACAAAATAACTGATTCAAATAAAAATTGAACAAAGAGAAAATGAGATTTTAGAAGAGATTAGAGAGAAGTATGATGGAAAAGTAATTTCTGGGAAAGATTTAGATGTGTTTTAAGTTTTATGTTACTTAATGAATTGATCAGTTAAATGGTTATTTAAAGCTTATTTGTAGAAAGCTGTAGAGTCATTGGATATAATCCTTGGACTCTTTTTTAATTTATAGAATATTTTCAAATAATCTGCATTTTTAATATGATAACGGAGATTATATTACTGTGGAGGATAAAAAAATGAATGAACATCTTACAAATAGGCAAATAGCTTTTGTTATTTTCGGTATCGTTGTCGGATATGGTGTAATAAATCTACCTAAAAATGTTGCTGAGAGTGCAGGTACTGGAGGATGGTTTTCAATATTAATTGGAACAGCGGTTGCTATTGTATTTACATATATAATCGCATACCTGGGATATGTTCATAAAAATAAAACTATTTATGAATACTCTGAAATGTTAACAGGAAAAATTGTTACATCAATATTTATGAGTATTTATTGCATATATTTTTTCATGTTTTTTACTATGATAATAAGGATGACTAGTGAGACAATAAAGCTTACTATATTATTAAGAACACCTGTATGGGTTTTGAGCTTAGTATTTTTTGTAGCTGTATATTATGCTGTAACAAAAAAGCTACAAGTAATAGCAAGAATTTGTGAAATTTATGGTTTAATAATTATTATTGCTGCAATTATTATTAATATAGGAGTATTTTCTAAAGGCAAGCTAGTAAATGTAAGACCTTTTTTTGTACTTGAAGATATACAGACATATATTAAAGCATCAGTCGTGACGATATTCCCATTTATAGGTTTAGAAATACTAACTATCATACCTTTTAATAAAAAAGAAAATAATAAAAAAATATTTAAATATTCAATTTTTATGATAGGCGCTATAGGTTTACTTTACGTATCAGCTTATGAAGCTTGTATTGCAGTTATGGGAGTAGATAGTATTATACATTATAAAGCTGCAGTACTTGCAACGATAAGGAGAGTTGATATTCCAAGTCTTCAATTTTTAAGGCGGTTAGATGGAATTTTTATAATAATATGGATTATGTCAATATTTTGTACCCTTATTCTATGTGCATATGGATCAATTTTCCTTATAAGCAAATTAATTAAAAAGATTAGCTTTAACAAGATTGCTTTTTTTGTAATAATAATAGCTTTTATAGTTTCTCAAGTTCCTGGTACTATTGATCAAATACAAACCTGGCTTGACTACATTGGGTATTCTTCAGTATTTACTATAGTAATAATACCAATAACACTATTAATAATTACAAAGGTGAAAAAGTATGATAAAAAAATCTAGAAGATTATTGATAATTATTTTATCTCTGATTTTATTAACAGGCTGCTGGGATTATGAGGATGTAAATAATAAATGTATTACTATTTCTATGGGAGTAGATCGTGTTAATAATATGATTGAATTTTCAGGTGAAATAGCTAAAATTAAAGCTTCATCGAAAGAAGAAGAAGGAAAAGCTCAAGCAGCAGAAGTATATAAAATACTAGGTTATGGTAAAACATTTGAGGAAGCTAGAATACATTATGATGTCGAAAATCCTTACCCTGTTTTTTTAGGAGCTACAAGAGTTGTTGTTTTCGGGACTGATTTTGCAAAGATGGGTATTGAGCCATATTTAAATAGAGTTGATAGCCTATATGATTATAGAAAAACTCTCTTAACAGTAATTAGTCGAGAACCAGCCAAGCAGATATTTGATTTAAAGGTTGAAAAAGATATTTCTGTAGGTTTTTTAATAGAAGATATGCTAAATCATTTATCAAAAAAGGGAGAGGCGTTATATCCTAATGTTGGGGAATTGCTTTCTGAAATTGCAAGTGGGAACACATGTTATATATTACCTTACATTGGAATAGAACACAATGTAATAGCGTACTTAGGTTTTGCTGTTATGAAAAATTCTAAGCAAATAGATATTATAGATATTAAAGATACCGATGGGATATTGTATTTATTATCAAAAAAACCTACATTAAGTGAGGAAATACCTAGTAGTAAAAACGAGAACAACATATATTCTTTTAGAACTATTCCTAAGAAAAGAAAGATTGAAGCAAGCTATAAAGATGAAAAAGTTGTTATTAATATCAATCTAGATGTAACTGCAGAGCTACAGTATCAGTATTATATGGAAAAAATAAGCGATGATGAAATTAAGAATCTGGAAAAAAAGATTTCAGAAAAAGTGAGAAATTCAATTGCTTCAGCTATAAAAAAAGCACAGGTTGAATTAAAATGTGATTATTTCAATTTTAAGAAACATTTTAAGGTTAAGTATCCAAAGATTTTTGAAAAAATAGATTGGGAAGAGAAATTTACTGAAGCAGAAGTAAGTGTTAATGTCAAAACTAAAATG
>DAOUQG010000099.1 GCA_030625765.1 Thermohalobacteraceae bacterium
CTCCATTTGTTTTTGTTTCTACACTATTGGTAATTTTATTGTGAGTCAGTTGGGAGGATGTTTGTTGACTTACTATAAACTAAGTTAATTTGTTGTGTAATTTAATAACAAATCTCCAAGGTAGATATAGAAATTAAGATAGATATTTTTGTAGTGTGTGTATAAAGAGAACTATTATTATATAAAAAGTTTTCTTACACGATTAGATTTAGGAAAAGAGAAAATCATAAATTTTCAAATCATAAAAAGAATTATTATATATAATACTGAAATGCAAAGGAGGATGATTTATGACACAGATTACTAACGAAAAAGTGAAGTTCAATTTTTCTTTTGAAAATCACTCTATGTTAAACTACTTAGTTTTAGAAATTGATTCCCACGAGAATATTTTAGACTATCAGATTGAAATGATAAACAATAATCTTAATCAAGGAATTATTGGGGTTAAGTGTAAAAGCATCAATAATAAGAAAAATCTTTATTTTGACGTGACATCAAAATTGTCGTTAGAAAAATTTTTAAGTAAAAGAAAGTTAACCAGTATTCAATTAATTAACATTTTAAAAGGTATAGTTAAAACAATTTTACATAGTAAAGAATTATTACTATATGATAACAGCTTTATACTTGATGAAAAATATATGTATATTGATATAAGAAGATTTGAAATTTCAATGGTATATATTCCATTGAAATTAGATTGTGATGTTAAGCAAACATTTAAGGAATTTATAAAGCATTTAATAGTCTCATTAGTAAGATTAGAAGAAGCTAGTAGTGATAATTTTATTTACAAAATATTAAGCTTTTTAAAGCAAGATGTTTTTGATATTTATAAATTTTTACAATTATTAGATAATATTGGGCTTGAAAACTCTAACGAGAATTTTTCAGATTTAAACAAGCACAAAAAATTAGAGAAAGAACAGAATAAAATCACTCAATATCAGCATGAGAAGAGTTTTAAGCTTAATAATCTTAGCAATAATTCTAGACAAGAACTGAATGATAATTCATATTCAATGGTAAAACCTGATGAACATAAATCTTATAAAGAATCAGATGATGTAACTATTACTAAAAAAACTTATAAGCCAGTATATATAATAATTGCTGCTGCATCTCAAGTATTGATTTTAGCAGTACTGTTTTTAGCTCAAAACATTATTATTAATGCAAATGATGATGTTACGACAACTTATGCTGGAATAGGGATATTAGTTGTAGCGATTGATTTTTTTATTTTCAAGAATCTATTTAAAAAAGAAAACATGACAGAGAAGAAAATTAAGAAGAGCAAGAACAATAATAAAAAAAGGGTAGCAATGAGCAAGCAGGATAGAAGCATTAAAAACAAGCTGTTTTTGAAGAACTCAAAAAAACAAGCAAGCGAACTTATTAACTTGAATAAGAAAGAAATATGCTCAAGTCAAATGAATGAGAGTGTTGATACAGCAATTCTCAGACCAGATGATGATAAGGATACTGAGCTATTACAACCTGACAATATAGCTGTTAGTAAAGCATACCTAGAAAAAATAGAACATGGAACAGTTATTAAAATCCCTATAACAAAGTCAGAATTTGTTATAGGAAGACATGGAGAGTACGCAGACTATATATTAGATAACAAAGCTATTGGTAGAATGCACGCTGAAATTATTATTAGAGAAGACTCATATTTTGTTAAGGATTTAAATTCAAGAAATGGCACAAAAATCAATGATTTGAGAATTGAGAGCAACAAGGAATATCAGGTAAAAAATGAAGACATGATTTCATTAGCAAATATCGAACATATATTTATTATTTCAGATTCTAAAATTCAAAAATAGGTGAGCGTATGTATAAACAAGTAATATATATTGGAATAGGTATCTATCTTATAATTATATCAATAGGATTTATTAAGTTATTATTATTATGTAATAAGAAACCAAAAGTAAAACCTAGGAATGAAATAATGAAAAATATTATTGATGATTTCAAACCCGTACACACAGAATCGGCTAAAAGTTTCGAGAATATTGATTTCAGAAAAACTAGTAGAAGGCTAGAAAAGGATGGAAAGCTAGATAATCATGATTTTTTTAAATGATAATCTGAAAGAAACTTTTTTTAGAATAAGTGGTATTAAGGATTTTAATAATTACCTTCGCTGTTCAGGTATATAGCACTTCTTTAGATTAATAATTAAGGTAAGAAGTACTGTATACGATTCACGACTCACGTAATTATTAAAATCCAGATGTACTGACGTTTCATAACATTTTGTGTTTGAGCAAGCGAAAACATGGGTAATAACCAGAAAGGATTTCTGAAGAGCTGAAATATTGCAGAATGAAGTACTGGAGGGTTGCTGATTGTTAAGAATAGGAGAAATAATAGATGATAAATATAAGATTATTTCTATCGTAGGAAAAGGAGGGATGGGAACAGTATATAAGGCAGTAAATATCAAACTAGGTAACTATTGGGCTGTGAAGGAGCTAAAAAATAAAGAAAACTTAGAGCAAGAGGTTTTAATTCTAAGAAGTCTTAAACATCAAGGACTTCCACTTATTATAGATGCATTTCAAATTGTTGACAATTGGTATCTAATTGAAGAATATGTTGAAGGTATTAGTCTTGATAATGTAATAGAACGAAAAAAACAAATAAAAGAAAATGTTTTATTAGAATGGGCAATTCAGATTTGCAATATACTAAATTATCTTCACATGCATAAGCCAAAACCAATTATTTATCAAGATTTAAAGCCTTCAAATCTAATAATCAATGAAGAAGGTATTATCAAGCTAGTAGATTTTGGTATATCTTCATTATATGATGAGACAATTGAGAAAAGTGGACTTGGAACTAAGGGCTATGCAGCTCCTGAGCAATATATAAGTTCAACTAGTAAAATTGATAACAGGACTGATATTTATGGTCTTGGAGCTACCTTATATCATCTATCAACTGGCAAAAAGCTTAATCAAAGAGATAGTAATTCTATGTCATTTGAGGATACTCCTAATTTATCTCAAGGATTTAAATATATAATTGAAAAATGTACTAAATTACAGCCAGATGAAAGATATAAAAATATTATTGATGTTATAAATGATTTTCAGAATATTCACCTTTTAAACAATAAGCTGAATAGAAGCAGCAAGAAAGTATTATTTAGGAATGCTGTGATAGGAATAATATTATTTGGGTTGTTAAATGGAATAATTTACGCAGTATTTGATATTAGAAGAAGCAAATATGATGATTATTTATCGTTGATAAATCAAGCAGTTTGCTGTTATGAAGATGGTAGCCTTTTGACGTGCGAAGAACTTTTAAAAAAAGCTATAACTGAGCAACCAAAGAAAAAAGAAGCTTATAAAAAATTATTAGAGATATATTTAGATCAGGGAAGATATACAGAATCTTTAGATATGATAAATGAGCTTCAAACTGAAAAATTAATTCAGCTGAATGAGGATTTCTATTACATAGAAGGAAGAGCATATTTTTACTTAGGAGATTTTAGTAAAGCAATAAGTCTATATAGAAAGTCTTTAGATTTGAATCCTAATCTAACTGATATAAATATTGATATGTGTATTGCATTGGCCAGATCAGGAGCACTAGATGAGGCAAGAGATATTTTAAAAAATATTGATGGTAAAATTGATAATAGCTTAATATCATATTTAAATGCTGAAATTTTAATATCTATGGGGGATTACTCATCTGCAATAGAATATCTTGAGAAATCACTAGATAGTGCCAATTATGATGAAAGACAATATAAATTGATGGCTTATACTTATCGCAAAATGGGCGATTATGACAAAGAAATCTTAGTTTTACAACAGGCTTCAAACAAGTATTCGAATATTAGTATACTAGAATTACTTGGAGATGCTTATCAAAGAAAGGGAGATATCTTAGAAGACAATTATGACTGTTTAGAAAAAGCTCTAGATTGTTATAAAAAATATATTGAAAATGGCTTTGAAACTCCATCCATATATGTGAAAATGGGTAGAGTATTAAGAAAGCAGAAACAATATTTAGAAGCAGAAAAATGTTTGGATAGAGCATTAGAGCTAGATGACAAATATTCAAATGCATATATTCAGATGGGATATCTCTATATTGAAAAAGAGAATGCTAAAGAAACTAGAAGTAAAAATTATGATTCAGCTTTAGAGTATCTAAGAACTGGAATAGCTTTGAAGCCTAATTCTGCAGAATCACTTCAAGCTAAGGAAAATCTTAAGCTTATAGAGGAAGGAGATAATTAATGCACAAAAAAGGTTTTTGGGTAAATATTATTTCAAGGCTATTAATTTTATCAATAGGATTGGTAGGAACCTGGCTTATTTGGACCTCTTTTTCAAGTATTACCTTTACAAATAATAAGATTGAGCAAAAGAGGCTTTTGGGACAACAATATATTATTAATGATGATTTAATAAAAGCAGAAGAGTGCTTTGAAGAAATAATTGATATAAATTATAACAATGTAGAAGCTAAAATTGGTCTCGCAATTATAAATGCACTTGATAATAAATATCAACAGGCAGAAAAACTAACCTTAGAAGCTATTGAAGAAGATGCGAAAAATCCTCTTTATTATAAATTACTAGGTATATTACTATTTGGAGAAAGCAGATTTAGTGAAGCCACTGAGCAGTTATTAAAAGCACAAGAATGCTCAACTAATGATAAAGGACAATATAATGAGATAATTGGAAAAATAAAAAGTATTGAAGAAATGAATAAAACAGGAAATGATATCTCTGATTTAAGCAATGAAACTAGGGAATTAATAATGGAGCTATTAGATGAATGGCTAGAAATTACTCAGGATGGTATGAGTGATAGGATGGAAGTATTGACTAGATATATTAATATAGAGAATGAAGCTGAAAAAGGAGATATTGAACATATAGAGGATATTTTAAGCCAAGTGGATTTTGAATATCTTAAAGAACCTCTTATTTTAAAGGCTGTTGGAAAAGCCTACATGATGTCAGGAAACACAGAAAAAGCAATGATTTATTTAGAAAATTCATATGAGATAGAAAAAAATGAGGAGACTGCTGTTCTACTAGCAGAAATATGGGATAATTTATATGTAAATAAACAGTATGAGATTTTTGAAGGTAATAGAAAAATAAAAGCAGTAAATGATAGCATCAGAAAGAAAATCATAAATCTTGAAAGAAAAGTCGAGAAACTTAATCCTTTCGATCTGTTATCTATTGAAAAGATTAATAAATATCATGATGAAATCGAAGAGCTACATCAAGAAATTAATAATACTTATGTCTCTTTTATAGAAGATAAGATAAAAAGGTTTTTAGATGATACTAATGATAGCGTATATCTACAAGAAAAACTTGCTAAGCTTTATTATTTTAATGGTGAAACTCAAGAAGCTGAGAAGATTATTGACATTTTGTTAGATAGTATTAGTGAAAATAATAAGGAAGATAAAAATCTTGCTGCTTTAGTAAAGGGTACAGGAGTTATTTACGATGCCAATATCTCTTCCAAAGAATTATTGTTAAACTATAACAAAGAAATAGTTAGCTTCTTTAATAAGTATGTTCCTGATAACTGGCTGAAAAAGCAGCATAATAAGGAGTGGAGCAATTATTTTACATCATATTTATCCTACAGAGATGGACAAGTTCATATTGTGAAAATAGATACTGAAAAGTATCCTATGGTAACAGCTCATATCAGAATAAATGGTCTAAATGATATTAAGAAGCTTATAAAAAAAGATTTTGAAATATATGATACTGGCAATCAAGTTATTGATTTTCAGGTAGTTAAAGAGGCTGACTTTGATAACAATATTATAGTTTTACTAGACCATAGTGAGAGTATGGAAGGTGAAAGGCTAAAAAACACTAAAAAATCTGCAGTAGAATTTGTAAATATGATGGCTGAAAATGACAAAATATTAATTGCTATCTTTGATGATAAACTAAATATTATAACAGATTTCTTACCATCAAATCAAAAAGAGATATTGATAGATGCGATTAACAGTACACCTATTGGAGGAAAAACTGATATATATGGAAGTATCAATGGATGCTTGGATATTTTGAACTCTAAGAAGGGAAGGAAGTCAATAGTAATTTTATCAGATGGAGAAGATGATGAAAAAGATGGCGAAGTAATAGAGAAGGCAAAAAAGTTAGGCATACCGGTTTTCTCAATAGGGTTAAAATCAGGATATAAAACTCTTCAAGAGATATCTTACAAAACAGGAGGCGAATTTTTCTATACAAACGATAGTAATAGATTAAATGTGTTATATTCTATGATCAAAAAGCAGATTGATAAGGAATACAGGATTAACTATAAAGTAAGAGATGAAGAAAAGGAAGTAAGGCAGTTAAAAATATCAATAAAAAAACGTAATTTATCATGCATAAAGCATTATTCTACGGATCCAAAGATTCAACTAGATGAATACCAATATAGACGAATATTATTAAATGCTATAGTGTATCCCAATTATTTATATGAGAACAATTCATCTTCTGTCAAATCAAAAGTAAAAGTTAGCTTTGATAAGTATAATGGTACAGAAGACATCAAAATATCATATCCAGTCGATGTGTACATTAACAGTTATAGAATCAATGAAGATTTAGTTACATATGAAGAGGGTTCATTAAGTTTTAAACTTCCAAGCTGTATTTTATCTGGAACATATGACATTAGATTACAGGATAAGGTAGGGGCTCAGTTTATAGTTCAAGATGCTTTTACAATTATGGACAATGCTTCTTATGGTAGCATTAAACTTGATAATTTAAATATATCAGGTGACATTTCGCAATATTCATATAGTGGTATTTCTGAGCTTAAAGGGACGTATACAATCAATGATTTAATCAATATTGAGGGTGTTTTACATTTTGATAGTAGTAAAAAACGAGTATATGGTGAAGGTAGAATAAGTACTAATATTAATAGTATTGATGAAATAATTCATTATGGCAGATTTGACTTAGACGCTAAATCTTTGAACATGTACCTAGAAAGCAATAAAAGTAGTAAGCTCTCATCTATATATTTGAATCTAAATAGGCTTGACATATTTAATGATTACATAAAATTATATGGAACTGCTGGAATTAGAATGTCTGATAATAGTATTACATGGGCAAATATTGATAGCTTTACTATAGGAGATAATAAGGCTAAAATAACATTAAATAATTTTGAATATTCCAATGAGATTTTTAATATAAAAAATGGAATATTAGAATTTGTAAATGAAAATTGGATTGGAAATGGAGAGGTGTATGTATCTAATCCATCTCTAAACATTATTACAAATGGAGAGTTTGAGATTAACCTTGATAAAAATCGAAATTCCTACTATCTAAATGATGTTTCACTGAAATTTAATAAAGATAAAGACTATGATTTGGTAGATGCAGTTTTAAATATCACACCTGTTGAAGGGCTTATAACTAATTCTTTCTCATCTTTTCCTAAAATAGTGATTAAAGGTAAAGGTGAATACAATTATAATAATTATGATGAAACAATGCTATCACCACTAATAGGTGATGTTGAGTTAAGTCTAGGGTCTGCAAATGAAATCTATTCTACAGTAGTGTTTAAAAATAGCATTTTGCAGACAAGTTTAGAGGGTTTTGTAAGCAATGATAGATACTATGGTCATGGAAGCGTAAGATATTATGATGATATAGTAGGAGAGCTTCAAGGTGAGGGTAGGTTTTCAATTTCTAGTAAAGGAATGTATGGAGTATTTCATAGTAAATTTAATGAGAAAGAAGAATATAAATTTAAAATTATTGAGGATTTGATTGTCCTTGAGGATGTAAATAAATTTTCTAAAGCAATTTCGTTTTCAGGGATGGAATATAATTCTCATGACTTAGATGTAAATTTAGACATAAATATCGATGCTATAATTTCAAGCGATTATACTAAAGAATCAAGTACAAAAACACAATCAAAGCTTCAGCTTAAGAACGCCTATAGAATAAAAGATAACCTAGTACTTGAACCTAATCTAGATATACTACCTAGCTTATGTAGATTTAGGATTTATGAAGTAAAAGAAAATGGAAAGAATAACTTAGTTAATTATAGAGATTTTGAAAAGCAGGATGTTATAGTTATTAATAATATTTTATCAGACATTAGGTTAAGAATTGTTGGATATAACCTTTTAGGAGAGGAAATTGCAATATCAGATATTATAGAAACTAGTGAAATAATCGAGGAAAATCCAATTGTAAACATACAATGGATTCCAAATAAAGATAAAATTAATTCAAAAGAAGTAACAGTTAAAATTAACTTTATTACAAATGATGAATCTCAAATTTTGCTAAATAGCAAAGAGATCATCACTATAAAAGAATCTCAAGATGTTGTGGTAGAAAAATTAACTGAGGGACATAATGAAATACTAGTTCAAAGTAAAAATAATTATTTATTTAATGAGATTTGGAAGGATTATATCGTTGATTCAAGACCACCGATTTTACATTTGGATAATATCCTTGATAACATTGTGTGTAGCAAAAAAACAATATTAGTGAGTGGAAGAACTGATCCTACAGCTATGCTTGTATTAAATGGAGAAAAAACACAGATTGGTGAAAATGGTGATTTTGCAAAGCGTATAAAGCTAAGTCTAGGCGAGAATAAGATTATCATTACTTCACAAGATAATGCTGGAAATGTTGTTAAATATAATGGATTAGTTAAGTTTTATGGTAGTAGTTACCTGTATATTATATTAGCATTCTTAATCCTATATATTATTACTATTATTACCTTTGTAATAGTGTATAAAAGGAAAAAGAGAGAAATTTTTAACTAGGGGGACAAAATGACAATAAAATACATACAATTATCTATTTTACTTGTACTAGCACTTATTAGTGATATAAAAACATATAAAATTAAAAACAATATCGTTTATCCTTTTATAATATTGGGACTTTTGACTAATGTATATTATAACAGCCTGCAAGGAGTAAAAGAATCACTTATAGGCATCATGCTTCCAATACTATTATTGTTTATTCTATATTTATTAAGAATGTTAGGAGCAGGAGATATAAAGCTATTTAGTGCTATAGGTTCTATAATGGGATATGGGTTTGTGTTTAATACTATATTGTACTCAATTATTGCTGGAGGAATAATCTCTTTAGAGATATTAATTGTAAAAAAGAATGGAAGAAAAAGATTAGTGTATCTTCTAAAGTATTTAAAAATCAGTATATTAACATGTTCGATGTTGCCTTATGAGGATTTTAATGAAAAGAGTGATGGAAGCAAATTTCATTTTGGATATGCTGTGATTTGTGGTACAATAATTAACATAATTGTATTATTTAATTGATGTATTATACCTTTATAAATATAGTGATATTTCAATAAATACCATCTATGTTATAATATAAATGTAAAATTTTCGTATAGGAGGATATGCGATGACTAGTAATGTTAAGAAAGAGATTATTTCATGGATACAGGTTATAGTAGTTGCTTTTATAATAGCATTTCTACTAAAAACATTTTTATTTAGACCTACATATGTTATTGGACAGTCTATGGAGCCTACCTTAAGTAATAAACAATTTTTGATAATGTGGAAGCTTGACTATAAATTAGGAAATCCAGAAAGAGGAGATATTGTTATTATTGACGGAGAACAGGATAAGACGGATAACAAAAACTTGATTAAGAGGGTAATAGGATTACCTGGAGAGACTATAGAAATAAAGAATGGCAAAATATATATTAACAATCAAGAGCTAGAACCTGACTACACTCCAGTTAAGATTTCAGGTAATTATGAAAAAGCGACAATTCCTGAGGGAACGTATTTTGTTATGGGAGATAATCGCAATAGTAGTAGAGATAGTAGAAGTTCAACAGTAGGTTTTGTTGAAAGAAAAAATATTGAAGGAAAGGCTGTTATTAGATTATGGCCATTCAATAAAATCGG
>DAOUQG010000220.1 GCA_030625765.1 Thermohalobacteraceae bacterium
CAGGATAGTGAATCAATGACTTTTTTGAATCATTTATTGGGGAAACTTAATATTTAACAAATTTAATTAATGTTTTTTTATCTCGATATCTCCTGATGAAGTTCTAGTCTTAATAGTATTATTACTATCTCCAATTTTTCCTTCGAAATTTTTTCTACTCATTGTACCAAGTACAGCAATTGGAAATTCAGTAGTTATGTCTCCTGATGAAGTTTTTGCTTTGAAATTAAACTGAGAATCTTCAGGCAACTTGAATTCAATATCTCCAGATGAGGACTTAACATCCATATTAGAATTACTTAGAGTAGCACAGTCAATAAATGCATCTCCTGAACTAGTAGAAGCGTCTAGATTACCTTCGAAATTGACACATGTAATATCACCTGATGAGGTATGAAGCGTAGTATTTTCAACATTTATCGATTTCAAATCAATATCTCCAGATGAAGTTCTACATTTTAGACTAGTTACATTAAAGTTTTCAATTTTAATATCACCCGATGAAGCTTTAGCAGAAACATTTTGGGAATAGGTATTAGGAATATAAACATCTAGCATTATGTTACCAGTCCATGAGCCAAACCCAGAGCTTTTAACTTCAATGTTAATTTTGTCTCCATTAGTTTGACAGAATAATTGAGGAATGTTCTTTTCTGAAATTGTAGAAATATCTCCATGGAAATGAGCTTTAATTTCTTCACCATCGATAGGAATTAGATTTATATCTGGACTTGAAGTACACACATAAACCTCATTAATATTATTGATTGAAAAACTTTTTTCTGTGTTTATAGATTTTTTCATAGTATTACCCCCTAAAATTTCAAATATATAATTTGTGACGTTACTGATATACAGCAAGCATGGTTTTAATATATACGACAGATCGATTTTGAATTATCATGCTATATATAAAAATATATTAATATATACAAATAAAAAATCAAATAATTAAAAAAAACGCTTAATTTAATTAAATTATACACTCTCATTTAATTAAAGTCAAGAGACAATTACAAAAAAATTAAAATAACAATTAAATATATTAAAAATTACATAAATATAATTAATCATTCGTGCGAGGGAAGTTTATCTTTGCTCGAAATACATTAGGAGATACCATGATACTTTCTAGTTAGATTAAGAAAATGAAAACCATATTGCTTTAAGAGTTTGCATATGAAAATTATATAACTATATAAAATAAGGAATAAAAAAGAAGGTGATTTTATCACCTTCTCATTTCAAACCATACAGTAGTTCCTTGACCTACTTTGCTATCTATTCCATATTCAAAATTATGAGTTTCTAAAATATTCTTAACAATTGCCATTCCCAAACCAGTTCCATTATCTTTTCTCTTTCTTGATTTATCAACTTTGTAAAATCTATCCCATATATAAGGCAAGTCTTCTTTAGGTATGCCTACGCCATTATCTTTAATCTCTACTCTAACATTACTGTTTAATTTTTGCATCTTAATAATTACTTTCCCATTTGTAGATGAGTGTATAATTGCATTATTTACTAGATTTAAGAGTACATGTTGAATTTTATCCTTATCTGCAGATATATCTATATATTCTTTGTTAATATCTAATTCAAGCTTAACACCTCTTTCTTCGGCGATGCAAGAAAGCTTGTTGATAATAGGCTCTATGATTTCAACTATATTAAATTGTTCAAACTTTGGTTTATAGTATCCTGCCTCCATTTTTGATAAGTACAATATATCCTCAACCATTTTATTCAATCTGGCTGATTCATCTGTAATGACGTCTAAATACTGATTCTTAGTTTCATTATCTTCATCATTGCTATCCTTAATTAGCTCTGCATATGCAATTATTAAACTAATAGGAGTTTTTAACTCATGGGAAGTATTTGCAATAAATTCCTTTCTGAACTTTTCGATTTGTCCTAATTGTATTGACATATCATTTATTGTATCACCTAGTACTCCAATCTCATCTTTTGAGTTAATATGAACCTTTGTTGAAAAATTACCCTTTGCAATTTGTTTAGCAGCATTGTTAATTTTTATAATTGGCTTTGTAAAAACTTTTGCAAATATTAGTGCTAACAATGTACCTACAGATATAGAAATGATTGTAATGATTTTTAGTTGATTTCTTAGGGTTTTAATTGTTTCTTGTATAATCATAGTAGGTGAATTAAGTATTACGAAACCAATTAAAGTGTCTCTTTTTTTAATAGGTATCCCTACTGTAACGAATTTATTTGTTAATTGTTGATTTTTGTTGTAAAGGGCAAACCTTTGTCCTCTATCAATCCTTTTCTTTATTTCATCCTGGTTAAGCAGGGTGTTCAATAGTGGCATTCTGATATATTTTCCATTTGTACTACTATAAAGTATATTTCTTTTTCTGTCTATAATAGTAACATTGGTCTTATATGCAGATGAGAATGAGTCCATTTCATTTATGACCTGTTGTGAAAGGATTTTCAAATCATTAGACTTAGAAATAAGGGTAGCAATACTAGTGCCTTCGTTTTGTAGAATTCTTATTCTTTCCTTTATATAAAATCTACTTAATAAAGAAACCTGAAATACCCATATTAAAATAATTATCATTATAACTAAAAGTGTTATACCAAACCACAGTTTACTTAATATACTTTTCATATTATTCACCCATCCTAAATTTATATCCAGTTCCCCAAACGGTATGTATATGCTGTCTGCATTTGCCTAATTTGTCTCGAAGCTGTTTAATATGAGTATCTACAGTTCTAAAATCTCCAAAATATTCATATCCCCAAACATTATTGAGTAATTGATCTCTTGTATATACTCGTTCTGGGTTTTGTGCTAAGAAATTAAGCAGGTCATATTCTTTTGGAGTAAGTGATATTTCTTTATTTTCTATGAAAACCTGCTGTGAAAGGGGATTTATTTCAATATCTCCAACTTTGACTGTTTTGCTCTTTGGTTCTGAGCTACCACTAACTCTTTTTAATACTGCTTTAATTCTAGCTACCATTTCTTTTGGACTAAATGGCTTTGTCATATAATCATCTACTCCAAGCTCGAAACCAAAAAGTTTATCGTATTCTTCTCCTCTTGCTGTTAGCATTATTATTGGGATATTTGAACTTTCACGAACTTTTCTACATACAGTCCACCCATCTATTTTGGGCATCATTACATCTAATATTAATAGTGAATATTCAGAATCATTGATCTTATCTAAAGCTTCTTTACCATCAGCAGCTTCTTCAATAAAATATCCTTCTTTTTGTAAAAAAATTTTGATTACTTCACGCATTTTTTCCTCATCATCTACAATAAGGATTTTCTTATTGCTCATAATTATCCTCCCTTTACTCAATAAATAAACATTTTTTTAATAAAAACCTCATAAAAAATTCACAAACTGTTTTATCTTTCATCAAAATTTTATCACAATTAGTGAGTATACTTAAAGCATAGATAAGGAAAAAAATTAAAAATAAAAATTTAAGGAGTGATTTAAATGTTAAAAAAATCAAGAATGGGTAAATTAGTTGTAACTCTAACACTTATCTTAGCAATGGTGGTTCCAACAATTGCATTTGCAGAGGAACCAGCTAGTAGTGCTAACAATAATCCGTTTACATTTAGAAAAGATATGGGTAATATGTTTCCTAAAGGAGAGAAACAATTTCTTGGAACTAGAGAACAAGGCAAAAATTTATTAGACATAGTTGAGAAATATGCACCAGAAAAGCTAGAAGAATGGAAAACACTTTTTAAAGCACGTAAGGATATTTTGGATGAGCTTAAAGAGATAAGAGAAGAAAGAAAAGAGTCTAGAGAAGAAAGAAGAGAAGAAATTAAAGAGAATTTCATAGAAAAAAGAGAAGCTTTTATAGAGGAATTGAAGCAAAAGGTTGAAGCTGGTGAGATTACAATTGAAGACGCAAGAGCAGAATTAAAAGAGTTCATGGATAATCATAAAGAATCATTTAGAGCAAAAATAGAAAAGCTTAAAGAGAAAATAGAGGAATGGAAAGAAGAGCATCAAGAAAAAATTGAAGAAATAAAGGCTAAAAAAGAAGAACTTAAGAATATTAAGAATGATTTAATAGAAGCTGTTAAAAATGATGATGCTGAAGCAGTTCGAACAATACTAGATAAAATGTTCAAAATATCTAAAAATATCAATGAACATTTGAGAAATAGATTAGAGAATATTAGAAATCATCTAGTAGAAGAATTAGGAATGTTAATGTAATCAGAAAGCATATAATTTGGGTCAAATAGATTAATCAGTATTGCAACTTTACTCAAAATACTAAATAACAAATTAAGAACAGCTAGAAAGTTGAGATTTCTCAATTTTCTAGCTGTTCTTTTTAATAACTTTTTACTTAGAAACGATATTGTTAAATCTATTGCATTAACTCCATTTGGATAAGCATAATCGAGAATTTCTCAGTCCATATAATAAATTCTCTTATAGAATAGTATATAGTTTTTGATACAAATAATTGTAAGCTATCGGATAAATATTTATTCAAAATAAATATAATAGATTTATGTCATACGCTTAGAGAAAATAAACATATTATTTGAATAATATCGTAATTCTTTCGTAAGGTATTTAACAAATTAAGAGATGTTAGTACTATTATACTTTCATTTATTATTGTATAAGATTGCTACGAAAAAATACATTATATTATTAAAATACATTATAAAAATTAGTATTTATAC
>DAOUQG010000120.1 GCA_030625765.1 Thermohalobacteraceae bacterium
GATTTGCAATATCTGACAGCAGCAACCCTGTATTTATTGCTAAGTCTAGCTTTTTAAATCCTCTTACGGTGTAACTCATAGGACGACCAGTATCTATAAGCACATATACATGCTGATTTTTTTCTGGTTCATATTGATTTATGATAGGTTTATTTTCCCGTGCTGTTGCATTCCAATTTATTTTTCTATATTCATCTCCTGACACATATTCTCTAAGACTTTCAAATTCGTTTCCTTTACCTTGCATCTTCATAGCTTTTTGACCAGCTTCATACTTGCGATTATAAAAGACTACTAATCTATATTTTTTTAGATTTTTAAGATTAGGATATACCTTGTAATCCATGTGTGAAGCCACTTGAAACTGCTTCATGCAAAGTTTTAGTTTGCTTTCATATCTAACATGAATATTTCCAAATCTGAATACTCCTCTTTTAGTTGGACGAACAAAATATACAAAAATCTTTTTATCATGTTGAGATATATATCCTTTTATGATTTCCTTTTTTGCTTCAAAATGCATATCAGGAATTTCATCCTTCATTTCTATATATATTTTATAATTACTTTTGTTGTAAACTGTAATTTTAATCTCTTCTTCTTCAAAAAGTGATAGTTTATCCTCTCCAGCTCTTTCGACTTCAAATATTTCACTTGATGGAGAAACAAAATAATCTATTATTAGCAGTAAAAAACAAACACTATTATATAGAATAAAAATTATAAAAGAAAAATTTAAAAAATACCCCGCACTTAGAATTAATATGCCTATCCCTATTAACAGTATAAAACGCTTTGTAAATACCAACCTAATCACCTAGCTCTCTTATGGAAAATTTATCCTCAGACTAACAATTCTAATACGCCATCTGAATTAAGTTTTATTTTATCTTGGGACTTTTACTTTTGACAATATATTATTAAGTACTTTATCCACTTTTACTCCTTCAATCTCTACTTCAGGTTTAAGAGTAATCCTATGTCTAAGCGAAGATAAAGCTACTCTCTTAACATCCTCAGGTATAACAAAAGCTCTCCCTTTTATAGCAGCATATGCCTTTGATAAATGTAAAAGTGCAATAGAACCTCTAGGACTGCTTCCGATACCTATATATTGATGCTTCCTTGTTTCAGAAACAATCTCTACCATATAATTTATTATCTCCTCATCAACATTAACATTCTGAATTTCCTTTTGGCATCTTATTATATCTTCACTGTTACATATCTCGGCAACTCCAGCCTGATCTAAGTCAATAGTCTTAAATCCGTTATGATGTCTTAAAACGATCTCTTTTTCAGCATGTATACTAGGATATTCCACAATAACCTTCATTATAAATCTATCTAGCAATGCTTCAGGTAAAGAATATGTCCCCTCATATTCAATAGGATTTTGCGTTGCAAAAACCATAAATGGGCTTGAAAGAGATATTTTTTCCCCATCAACTGATACAGTTTGTTCCTCCATAGCTTCTAATAATCCTGCTTGAGTTTTTGGTGGTGTACGGTTAATTTCATCTGCTAACAAGAAATTCGTAAATATAGGACCTCTTTTAAAATCAAACTCCCTATTCTGCATATTATATATTTTTGTTCCTGTTATATCAGAAGGCATCAAATCAGGAGTAAATTGAATCCTTTTAAAGTCAACATTAATCGTTTTTGCAAAAGCTCTAACTAAAAGCGTTTTCGCAAGCCCTGGTACACCTTCTAACAAGACATGTCCACCACTTAAAAGCGAAATCAAACAATTTTCCAGCAAGATATCCTGTTCAACAATAACTTTTTTTACCTCTGTTATGATTTTTTCTGATATTTGCTTTACATATCCTGTTTCCAATAGTCTTCTCTCCTTTTCAATAAGACTTTTTTAAGCTCCTCACAAAGCATTATCATATTTAAAAATTCCTTAGGTTTTTGCTTTTTATTTTTAATCTCATTATTAGCAGAATTCATAAATTTGAAAAGCTTTTTTGCTTTATAATAATGTGGCATTCTTTGCTTTTTCCATATCTCTGCCCAAGTTTCTTCTGATAGGTTTTCGTCTTTCCCAAGTACTTTTATAAGTGACCCCATCAAATTGTTATAATAACTTTCCAGAACTACCTCCCAGCATCCTGCATGCTTATATAATGAAGCTACTGCATAGATATATTCATTCTCTTCCCTTTCCACTTCTTCATAAAGTGGAACAGGTTTACCAAATCTTTTTCCTTTATAAAGTAAGGTTATTATAATTAAAATTACTATTTGATATAATATCAGCTTTATCCCTTGCGGAATATCTTTCCATAATGATGATTGTTCATCCCTTAAGATATGATAATATTCATTAAACTCAATTTTCTTATAATTCCATTTGTCTATTTCCTGTAAAATCCAATATGCTCCATCAGTATCAAAAGTTAAAGTTTTATTGGATAATATGCTTGAGTCCCCTATTAGCACAAATCCTTTTTTATATGAAAAGACAACTGCTTTTACAGTATCAGTTAATGAGCAAATGTATTCGCTTTGTTTCTTTCCGTAGTCTAGATATATTTCATTCCAATGTGAACTCAAATAAACTAATTTTCCACCATCTCTTACCCAATCTTTAATATCCTCATCATTAAGCTTTGATGCATCAAAAGATATTGGCTCAATGATAATTTGTACATCTTGATTATCTTTATATAGGATTTTATCATCAGCTATACTTACTGGATAATCTATTTTATTCATTGTTTGAAATATAACACTTACACCTTTGTTCTCTTTGTTTAACACTGAAAAAGAAGCCTGTCCAATACTTCTTTCTGCAAGCAAATACAAACATATGAAACAACCTATAGCAATGACCAAAACAATAATGAGTATTACAATATCTTTTCTATTTTGAACCTTCATCATTGAACACCTCGTTCCACATGGAAGTCAAAATTTGTTCCCATGAATCATATTCTGAACCACTTATAATTTTATGACCATACCATGCTTCGTTAAACTTCTGTACAATTTTTTGAAAATTATAAACATATGAACACCCATTCTCTTCTAGTGTTGATATTAACTCACTATTAGTTTTTGCTTCATCTAAATAAATAAGATTTTTTTCATTCATTTTAAAAAGAAGTGCAATAAAATCATATCTAACTGCTTCTCGATAATTACCTTCCTGTTTATATACTCTCGATTTTCTGTGCAGACTATCTAGAGTAGTCTCTTCATCTATAACTTCTCCTAGTATTGTTTTAAACTTTCTTTCTTTTTTGAACATTTTTCTTATAAGAAAAAACAAACTAGCTATAATAATAATCATTAGTATAGTACAAACTATAAAAAGACCCGTAGAAAAATATGAAGGAGCTGATTCTATTTTGGATGAAGCGAGATCTGTTCTACTTAACCATTCTTCCATAAGCTTTTCAAAATATTTTATTGTTTTTTCTATGAAATTAATATCTCCATTTTGAAGTCCTTGATGTTCATGCTTATTTAGTATCTCTTGTACAGTTTTATCGAATATTTCTCTATTAGGAGTTATAACGCTCAAAATATACATATATCCTATCATTTTTTCTCCTTACTCACTCTTATTGAAATTTAATTCTAGTTTACTAATCTCTAATTCCAAATCATATCCATACTTCTTAAATCTCTGATTATAATATAAAACAGTGGTTAATGTACTCCCAATTGGTGCTACGCAGAGTGAAACTAATATCTGAACTGGTATTCTAATAAAATTACCCAATATAAGAAGAATACTCCAAATTTCTTCTTCAATATTTAAAAATCTAAAGATAATGTATAAAAATCCAACAATAATCCCAAAAAAAGCATATATAGAATAAGAAATGACAGTTACTACTAAACCACATAACATTAAACTTCCTAAAACTCTCCAAAAATTATTCTTCACAAGCTGTCTACTTCTTTTTAGAGCTTTAAAAAAGTAATTATTTTCTAAGATAGCGCTATGAATAGCAAAAGCGTGTATAGTTACAAAGTATATAAGAATGAGTGAAAATATTATGATCAGTATAATACTAATAAAACTATCAAATAATTCTCCTCCCAAATTATTCGTAATAGCTATGATGTTTCCTACAAAAAATAATGCTACAGGTAAAATCATTACAATGAGTGCTATTATCACGCTTAGTACTTTAAGTATGTTCTTAAATGTGTCCTTTAACGCCTTGCCCAATGTTATTTTTTTATTTAAAAATCCACTAGATGCAATATTAACAATTCCACTTGTTTGAATCATTTGCAGGGATATTACGAACGTGTAAAATATTGTGAATATCACTCCAAAAACCACATAAAAAAAGATACTATTTTCATACTGCATTGATGCAATTCCGGTAACTCCCGCTAATATACTAAAACAAAAAAAGAAAACGAACATAGCTACAATAGCAATAGGTATAATTATTGAGTAAATAATTAATAAGTACAATATTAAGGTTCCTAGATATTTTTTATAAATTGATAATGCCTTATCCAGAATCTCTGAAATTGACATTATCCTAAACTCTCTAGTAAGAATAATAACCCCTCCCTCTCTTTTTTTATACAAAATATCATTTATACTAGATTATTATATATGAATTGAGCAATTTTTACAAATGTTTCAAATTTCTGTTATACTATAATTGATTTTATTCACATAATTAATCAGAGAAGATTATCTCTGATTTTTTTTGTTATATATCATATATGAGGATAGACATGACTTTAAAGAAAAATTAGGTGATATTACTGAAGATTTAATACAGGAATTTGAAAGGGAAGTAATCGAGTTAGCAGAAAGCATTATTAAAGAATATAGTACACATACTATTAATCAGAAATAATAGTTGAAAAAGGTGCCAACTCATGATGTAGGCACCTTTTATGTTATAATTTTCATACTGATATTTATCCGATAGCTTACAATTCTAATACTCCCACTTCTGCAAGTGGAAGTAAAGATAAGTAGATTACACAAATCTACGATTTTAAGTAGAGAACCCAAATTTTAATTTGGTGTGAATCACTTAGTTTCTTCATCAGTTGTAAGTCACTTAGTTTCTTCATCAATTGCATAGCTCCTGGATTGGTTCAACTAAATTTCACTTTATCAAGCTATCTCCAACATAACCTTTTCATCCTTCATAACTATCCTCATTTGTGAACCCTCTTTAATATTATTCTTAAGATACTGCTCTGCTATTTCATCTTCAATATATTTTTGAATAGTCCTTCTTAAAGGTCTTGCACCATATTTTTCATCATATCCTTTTTCTAAAATAAACTCTTTTACTTCATCTGATATTTCAATAGTCATTTTCTTTTCTTTAACTTCTTCAACTACTTCCTTAAGCATTAAATCAATAATTTGTCTAAGTTCTTCTGTTGATAATTTAGTAAATACTATTGTTTCATCAACTCTATTTAAAAATTCTGGTCTGAAAATATCCTCTAATACATGTTTTACCTTATTTTCTAATGCTTCATATCCATGCTTTCCAAAACCAAGTCCATTTGATTTAAGATTTGTTCCTGCATTAGATGTCATGATAATAACAGTGTTTTCAAAATAAACCGTTCTACCTTGACTGTCTGTTAATCTTCCATCCTCTAGAATTTGGAGAAGCATATTATATACGTCTGGGTGAGCTTTTTCAATCTCATCTAAAAGTATTACTGAGTATGGCTTTCTTCTGACCTTTTCTGTTAATTGTCCTCCTTGATCATATCCTACATATCCCGGGGGTGCTCCAATAAGCTTAGAAACTGTATGCTTTTCCATATACTCCGACATATCAATTCTTATCATTGCCTCTTCACTGCCAAAAAGCTCAGTTGCTAATGCCTTTACTAGCTCAGTTTTCCCTACACCAGTTGGACCAACGAAAATAAATGATGATGGCTTTTTTCTTTTTCTAAATCCTGAACGATTTCTACGTATTGATTTTGACAAGCCTTCAATAGCTTCATGCTGTCCAATAACTCTTTCGTGCAGTCTCTCTTCTAAATTCAAGAGCTTTTCTGCTTCCTTTTCAGTGATTTTTTGAACAGGTATTTTAGTCCAAGCCTCAATAACGTATGCAATGTCATCAACTGTTATCTCCACTTCACTACATTCTTTCTCAATTTCCTTTATCTTATCATTGAGCTTGATTTCCTGCATTTTATATTCTGCAGCCTTTTCATAGTTAGCATTTTGAGAAGCTTTACCTTTTTCGTTTTGAATTTTAACTAATTCTTCCTTTAATGCTTCTAATTCAACAAGTCCTTGATTTTTTAAGTTGGCTCTGGAACCTGCTTCATCTATTACATCTATTGCTTTATCTGGTAAATATCTATCAGTAATATATCTCTCTGACAAGGTTGTAGCAGCTTCAATAACATCATCAGTAATTTTTATTTTGTGAAAATCTTCATAATAATTTTTTATTCCCTTTAAAATCTCTATTGTTTCTTCCAAAGTAGGCTCTTCAACTAAGACTGGTTGGAATCTTCTTTCTAAAGCTGTGTCCTTTTCAATATGCTTTCTATATTCATCAAGCGTTGTTGCTCCGATTATTTGTATTTCACCTCTAGCGAGTGCAGGTTTTAAAATATTTGCCGCATTCATTACTCCTCCATGAACCTCACCTGCGCCCATAATATTGTGAACCTCATCAATTACTAAAATAATATTTCCACATTCAGTAGCCTCTTTAATAATTGATTTCATTCGTCCTTCAAATTGACCTCTAAATTGTGTGCCTGCAACAATAGCTGTTAAATCTAAAAGATATATTTCTGCATTAAACAGCTTAGCTGGAACTTGTTTTTGGACAATTCTAACTGCCAATCCTTCAGCGATTGCAGTTTTACCTACTCCTGGTTCTCCAATTAAAATTGGGTTGTTTTTTTGTCGCCTATTTAAAATCTGTACTACCCTATCTATTTCTCTATGCCTTCCAATAATTTTATCAATCCCATTATTTTGTGCTCTTTCAGTTAGATTTGTTCCATAGGTTTCCAGATATTTCTTCTTTTTATTTTTTTTCTTTTTACCTTGTTTTTTCTCCTCATTTTTTATTTGGCTAGAATCATTATTCTCTTCCAATTTATTCTCAACGTCTTTTTTCTTTTCCCCATTTTTAATATTTTGTATAAATGGAAGTGAATCTTTCAAAAAATCCATAATAGAATTAGTATTCTCGTCTAATTCATCCATGCTGCCTTCTTCAAACATACTATTCATTTGTTCTGTTAAATTTTCAACTTCTTCCGAAGTCATTCCAGTCTGTTCCATCAATTGATTTACTATCGGGAATCCCATTTTTTTAGCACATTCTATACAAATACCTTCCATTTTAGGCTTCCCATCTTCTATTTTTGAAATAAATGCTACTGCAACATTCTTTTTACAAATAGAACATAATTTCATATTAATCATCTCCATATTTATTATCTTTGCATAACTTATGTGTTTATATTAAATTAAGTTTAGATGTCATATAATAAAGTATAATCTTAATCTGACTATTTTACTATTATACATAACATTCCATTGTATTTCAACACATCAAGCAAAATTGATACTAGTTCAGATATATGTTCACAAGAAGTTTTAGAGTATTTACATTTTTATGATATTATAATTTAACTATAATTAAATACCCTTAAAGTCAGGTAATCCTACTCTAAGGGTATTATTATCAATAATTCTACTATTAGTATACTATATGATTTTTCAGATGTTCGTTTTAGAAAGTTATTTCATTAGACATTTTTAGCTCTGCAAACCAATTTCCCAACACAAAATTATGATGCTCAACAGTTTTACTTGCTTTCATAATTGGACTATCTAAAGTGCTATGCCCATCTTTTACAAGAATGACTTTATATCCCTTACTAAAAGAACTCCTTACTGATGTATCTATGCAATATTCTGTTTGAAGACCAGCTATAACAAGCTTTTCTATATTTCTTTTTTTCAATTCTTCTTGTAATGTTGTATTATAAAAAGAGTCTGGTGCATGTTTATTAACAATAATATCACCATCAAGTGGTGCAATTTCAGGATGTATTTCCCATCCTTCTGTTCCTTTTTCTAGCAATCCACCTTCACCTTGAAAATGCTGTATGTATATAATTGGTATTTCTTTTTCTCTTGCTTTATCTATCACTTGCTTTATATTTGATATTAATTTTTCAGCTTCATATATCGGTACATTAGGAATTGAAAATAAAGCATTTTGAACATCAATAATTAATAGCGCTATGTTCGTATTCATAATAATCTCTCCCTTTTCTATTAACTTGCTAATCTGCAATTTCATATTTGTTTCTACTAAGAGCAAATCACCATAACGTTATCTTTTAGTATGTGAAATATCATTTTATCAATCATAATCCCGTCCCCCTTTCAATGATTAAGCTTATGTAATATTATGGCATATGCTTTAATTTTTTAAAATTTTTTTAATTTTTGGTTGTATTAAAATTTAATGGATATTTGTTTGTATATTATTGATATTTCTCTTCTTAATCACTTTATATCAATATTGTGTGTCATTACACGATTGAGCTACGTTACACGACAATATATTGTGTACTTGATTCATATTATGTTATAATTTAAGTGTATCAATGTTTCATACATAGAGAAAAATATCTATAAAGCATTGTTTTTTTTATATAATAGCTTGTTTTTTCTCTTTATTCAAAAAAATTTTACGTAATGGAGGGGAATTTTATGAGTAAAAATGTTAATATCGATTGGAGTAAGTTAGGCTTTAGTTATATGAAAACAGATCTTCGTTATGTGTCAAGATGGAAAGATGGAAAATGGGACGAAGGAAAATTAGTTGAAGATAACAAAATAGCTATTAGTGAAGCCTCAACTGCTCTTCATTATGGTCAACAGTGTTTTGAAGGATTAAAAGCATACCGTACAAAAAACGGTAACGTTCAACTTTTCAGACCTGATCAAAATGCAAAGCGTTTGAACGACAGCTGTAACCGTATTTTGATGCCTGAAGTTCCAGTAGAAAAGTTTATAGATGCTTGTATTCAAGTTGTTCGTGCCAAT
>DAOUQG010000089.1 GCA_030625765.1 Thermohalobacteraceae bacterium
GGCTCATTCTTCCCTAATGGAGGACATGAAAATACAATAAGATTAAACTATTCAAATATGGACGAAGAAAGAATAGTAATAGGTATTAAGAGATTAGGTGAGACAATAAAAGAAATGTTATAATTAGTAATAACATTATAACAAGTATAAGCTTATAGTCTGTTCGACAGATTAACAAGATAAAACCAAGAAAGTCCTATTATAAATAAGGATTTCTTGGTTTTTATATATGTATATCCTTGCAAAATGAAAAGAGTAGTGATATAATTAGTTTTCGGGATATGTCCTTGCTCCATCTTGGGGCCGTAAGTCCAAAAGGAGGTGAAAAGTATGAGAAAATATGAAGGTATGTTTATTTTTGCGCCTGACATTCAAGAAGAAGAAAGAAATTCAATTTTTGACAGATTTAAAGGCATCATAGAATCAAATGGTTCTATAGATAGCATTGATGAGTGGGGCACAAGAAAGCTTGCTTATGAAATTAATGACTATAAGGAAGGCTACTATATAGTAGTTAACTTTCAATCAGAAAGTGAAGTTATTAATGAAATAGACAGGGTAGCAAAGATAATTGACCAAGTAATTAGACATATGATAGTTAGGGATGAAAAATAAAATGGAGGGGTATTATGAATAGTGTTATTTTAGTAGGTAGATTAACAGCAGACCCCGAATTACGATTTTTACCTGGTAATGGAACAGCAGTAGCAACCTTTGCTATGGCAGTTGATAAAAATCTGGCTAGAGATAAGAAATTAGAATTTGAGCAACAGGGAAAACCAACTGCCGATTTTCCAAGAATAGTCGTATGGGGAAAACAAGCAGAAAATTGTGCTTCTTATCTAAGTAAAGGCAAGTTAGTTGCAGTTCAAGGTAGATTACAAACTAGAACATATGATAATAATCAAGGTCAAAGAGTATATATAACTGAAGTAAATGCTGAGAGAGTTCAATTCCTTGAATGGGGAGAAAATAAAAGACAAGATAACTTTAAGAGAGATAACATGGATAACTCAATGGGTGGAATAGAAACAGACGGTTTTCAGCCTATAGATGATGATGACATTCCGTTCTAGAAGGAGGAAAGAGAATGGCAAAGAGAAATTTTAGAAAAAGAAGAAAAGTATGTAATTTCTGTGTAAACAAAGTTGAAGCGATAGATTATAAAGATGTTAACAAATTAAAGAAATACATTACTGAAAGAGGAAAAATTCTTCCTAGAAGAATTTCAGGAAACTGCGCAAGACATCAAAGACAGTTAACTACAGCAATTAAAAGAGCTAGAAACGTTGCGCTTTTACCATATACAGCAGAATAGTTTTGATCTTTAGAGAAGTGAACATTCACTTCTCTTTGAACTTTTTTGGCAAAATATGTGTTTGAATATAGTTATACTATATATATATAATATATAGAAAATATTGCTTGTTTATAGTATAATATATCCAGACAATAGTACTAGGAATAGAAGTAATACATGTAATAATATTAAGATTTTATAATATAAAGGAGGACTTATTTATGAAAAAAAACTTATCAACTGTCTACATAGTAAGAACAGGATTACTGTTAGCTTTAGCGTTAGTTTTTCAAATTGGACTTAATAAATTTGGGCAAACAGTAGTAGGACCATTAGTTAACTTTATTTTAATAATTAGTGCAGGTATAGTTGGAACAGGTGCAGGAATAATTGTAGGTTGTCTTACACCGATAATTGCATATTTTTTTGGTATAATGCCACTTTTTCCATTAGTTCCTTTTATTATGATCGGAAATAGCATTTTAGTTATTCTATTTAGCTTTGTCAGAAATAAATTTTCAAAAGGCGGAGAATATTTTGGTGTTGTTATCTCAGCTATAGGGAAATTTGTTTTCCTAGCGGTATCGGTTAGATACTTAGTTGGATTATTTGTACCTAAAGTTCCAGCAAAATTAATTACAGCGTTATCATTACCGCAGTTATACAATGCACTAATCGGAGGTATATTAGCATTAGTAATTATTAAACTATTACCTAAATCAATATTTTTAAAAAATAAATAGTAAATAATATAAATATTTAATTTGTATAAACTTACTAAGAGGAATTATTTTCAATGCACACATGAGTGTGCTTTTTTTCTGCTGTTACATAATATGGTATAAGCAATTAATTATTTGACATTAGCGAGTATACTATGTAGAATTTTAGTATGGTTTATTTAGGTGCTTAAAAATAATAGTATGGATTATTTTTATTATTTAGATATATTTCAGTATATTTTGTTATAATGTATCTGAGGAGGAATTCGGATGGGGTATAATAAAAATGTAGATATAACAAAAAATATTAGGGTTATTGAATGGTTAAAGAGTGAAATACTAACAGCAGTTTCTACTCTGTTTAAATTATTAGTTAATGGGGTTCAAAATAGCCAAGAAGCAATATTAGATGTACTAGCAAATATAATTCTTGTTACATACTTATTAGGAAAGCGACTTGGAATTACCTTTCAAAGAATAGATGAAAAATTGGAAAACAAAGTAAGGTTAGGAGTAGTTGAAGACCACAAGATTGAAAAATGGTATGGTGATTTAAGTAAACTATTAGATTATTTAAAAAGAACCAGAGGATAGAGGTGATTTAACTTGAATGTAAATAATAGTACCACAGCTTTGACCGAAGCTGCAATTATTGCAGCTATAATGGTAGTGTTTGTTTTATTTGGAATATATATTTTTCCTATAGTATTAATGATTTATCCAGTTCCTTTTATTATATTGGGAATAAGACATGGAAGTAAATACAATATTTTATCTATGATAGCATCAAGTATAATTGTTGGCATGTTTACAGATATAACAATGGCAATGATATTGTTTATAGTATTTGGATTATTAGCGATATCTTTAACATATATGATTAGAAGAAAGTATAATACATCACAGATAGTAATGTTTAATACAGCTGTAGCTTTGATATCTATGCTCATAGCTGTTGCTATACTTAATTATATCACTGGCACAAGCCTAATTAGTGATATAGAAGCTTCACTTAGTCAAGTATTAGAGATTCAGTTGAATACTATAAAAGATATGGGATTATCAAGCTATGAAATTATTCAAATGACAGATGTACTAAAAACAGCACATAGTTATATGATATTACTGATACCATTTTTTCTAATAATTAGTTCTATGTTCAGTGCGTATATTAACTATTGGTTATCTGTAGTGGTGTTAAGAAGATTAGGCAATAAGCAGATTGCAATACCAAGATTCAAATTTTTTAGTCTTCCTAGAAATATTATCTTGGGGGCATTTGTAATATTTTTAGCAAGTGCTTTAATTAGGTATTTAGAAATATTGTATTATGACCCAATACTTATAAATGTAATAGGTTTATTAATATTCGTATTCTTCCTTCAAGGGTTAGCTATATTAGTTTATTTGATAGATAAGCTGAAATTTTACAAAATTATAAAGGGAGCATTAATAGTCCTAGCTATAATTAATTTTGTTTTTATTGCGATTTTATCTTTTATAGGTATGTTAGATATTGTGTTTGATTTTAGAAAACTAAGAAAGTCAAAATAATCCTTAGGAGGATATAATAATGGCTGATAAAAAGATTTTTAAGATATTGATTCCAGACACTAAAATCTACCTTTGGATCATAGCAATATTACTTTCAATAATAGCTTTCTATGAACCAAAGATTTCTGCTATTGGAGTTATATTATTAGCATATTTAGTGTTTTATCATTGGAAAAAAGTTCACTTAAAGAGAGTGGAGTGGACTAAGTATATAGAAGGACTTACAGAAGGATTTGATTCAGCTACTAAGCATGCGATTTTAAACCTGCCTATACCACTTACAATGGTTGAAGTGAATGGTTCAATAAGCTGGTATAATCCTAAATTTTCTGAAATGATTAATAAAAAAGGATTATTGAATAAAAACATCAGTGAAATTATCCCGAATTTTGACATAGATGATGTTATGAATAGTCAGGAAGATATGTCTATAGAAGTAACAATTCATGATAGGTATTACAAGGTGTTATATAATATTGTCAGAAGCAGTAGAAAAAATGATAATATACAAAGGTATATTATAATGCTTTATTGGATTGATATTACAAATTTTGCAACGTTAAAAGAAAAATATAATAATGAGAAAATAAATATGGCATTAATTCAAATAGATAATTATGATGATGTCAAGAATAGCACAGATGAGACAAATAGACCTATTGTATTAGCTGAAATTGATAAAAAAATTAACACATTAGCATATAGAATTAATGGTATGATAAGAAAATATGAAAATGACAAATATATTATTGTTTTTGAACACAGATATCTTCAATATCTAGAGGCAAAAAAATTTGATATACTAGATGATGTAAGAGAATTAGATCAGGGTAATACTATTTCTCCTACTTTAAGTATTGGAGTAGGAGTCAATGGCAAAAACCCATCTCAGCTATATGAATACGCTAGTGCATCGATGGACATAGCTTTAGGTAGAGGTGGAGATCAGGCAGTTGTGAAGAAAATTGATAAATTAAGCTTCTATGGAGGGAAAAGCAAAGCAGTCGAGAAGAGGACAAAGGTAAAAGCAAGAGTAATTTCACATGCATTAAGACAGCTGATTGATCAAGCTGATAATATTCTTATTATGGGACATAAGGTTGCGGATATGGACAGTTTTGGTGCTGCAATAGGTGTCTTTAGAGCTGCACATAGTAGGGAAAAAGAAGCATTTATTGTTTTAGAGGGTGTTAATCCTTCCATAAAAAACATTTACGAGAAAATTGAAAACGAACATCCTGAATATTTAAATCATATCATTAGTCCTGAAAAAGCTGAACAGATAGCTTCTAAATCTTCTCTATGTGTTGTAGTAGATAGCCATAGACCAAGTTTTGTAGAGTCAGAAAAGCTTTTAGAGATAGTTGATAAAGTAGTAATAATTGATCATCATAGAAGGGGTGCTGACTTTATAGATAATCCAGTATTAATTTACTTAGAGCCATATGCATCATCTACATGTGAACTTGTTTCAGAGATTTTGAGTTATATGGGAGATAAGTTAAAGGTAGAAAAGTTTGAGGCAGAGGCGTTATTAGCAGGTATAAGTGTAGATACAAAAAACTTTACGTTTAAGACAGGGGTAAGAACGTTTGAAGCAGCATCATTTTTAAGGCGCGCTGGAGCAGATACAACAACTGTAAGGCAATTTTTTCAAGATGATTTAGATTTATTTATATCAAAGGCTGAGGTTGTTAAAAACGCAAGAATTATTGAAAACAATATAGCTATTTCCAGATTAGAAAGTGACAGAGAAGATTCAATGCTTATAGCAGCTCAAGCTGCAGATGATTTATTAAATATTCGCGGAATAACAGCTTCATTTGTATTAGCTCTTAATGAAGGACAGATTCGTATAAGTGGAAGATCACTTGGAGACATGAATGTTCAAGTCATATTAGAAAGACTAGGTGGTGGAGGTCATCTAACAATAGCTGGTGCACAGCTAGACGATGTTGATATAAATCAAGCTGAAAGTATGCTAGAAAATGAAATAAAAGAATATTTAAAGGAAGGTGACTAAAAATGAAGATGATTTTACTTAAAGATGTAAAAGGATTAGGAAAAGAAGGAGATATAATAAACGCAAAAGAAGGATATTCTAGAAACTATCTATTGCCAAAAGGCGTAGCAAAAGAAGCTACAAAAGGAAATGTGAAGGTTCTTGAAGAGAAAAAGACAGCTAACAAATTAAAAAAAGAAGAAGAATTAAATCAAGCAAAAGCTTTGGCAGAAAGGCTTTCAAAATTAACTGTTATAATAGAGAGCAAGGCTGGCGATAATGGAAAGCTTTTCGGATCTATTACCACTAAAGATATTTCAGATGCATTAAAAAAACAGCACAAAATAAAAATTGATAGAAGAAAAATAGTATTAAATAATAATATTAAAACATTAGGAGATACAGAGGTTGATGCAAAAATATATCCTAATGTAACTGCAAAATTTACAGTTAGTATTAAGCAAAAATAAACTACTGGATTCTAAGTTATTATCTAGTATCTTGAAGTATTTTTGTTATTTTTAAATTTTATATTTGAACAATATTGTGTTTAATTAAAACATAATTTGTCAATGTTAGTAATATATAGACAAGCATAATTTCATATCATAATTTAAGGTTAATCAAATAATAAAAAAGTAGCAATAGCAGTAGTTTTTGTTAACATGTATAGGGGGTAAGGATAAGTGTCTGTTGAACTACAAGCTTTAGGGAAGATACCACCTCATAGTATTGAAGGAGAACAATCAGTTTTAGGATCAATGATATTAGATAAAGATGCAATAGTTATTACTTCTGAAATGTTAAGACCTGAAGATTTTTATAAAGAGGCTCATAAAGAGATCTATGAGGCTATACTTGAATTATATGATAGAGATGAACCTGTGGATTTAGTAACTTTATCAGATGAATTAAAAAAAAGAGGAACTTTAGAAGCAATTGGTGGAGTAGTGTATTTAGCTGATTTATCAGATGCAGTGTCCACGACTGCAAATATAAAATATTATTGTGAAATAGTAGAAGAAAAGTCGATATTAAGAAGGCTAATAAAAGCTTCAGATGAAATAATTTCAAAAGGTTATCAAGCAGACGAAGAATTAAACAGTATAATTGACTTAGCAGAAAAAAAGATTTTTGACATAACTCAAAGAAGGGGACAAGAAGGATTATTTCCAATAAAAGAGGTTTTACTAGAGAGCTTTAATAGAATAGAAGAATTATCAAAAAATGAAGGTGGAATTACAGGATTATCTACAGGATATGTAGATTTAGATAATAAAACCTCAGGACTTCATAAATCAGACCTAGTACTTATAGCTGCAAGACCTTCTATGGGGAAAACAACATTGGGAATAAATATTGCTCAAAATTGCGCAATGAAATCAAATGCTTCAGTTGCTGTTTTCAGCTTAGAGATGGCTAAGGAGCAGTTAGTACAGCGTATGCTTAGCACAGAGTCTCATGTAGAGCTGCAAAACGTAATAAATGGTAATTTGGCAGAGGATGAATGGCCAAAACTTGTAAGTGCAATGGGACCGCTGTCAAAAGCAAAGATATTTATTGATGATACTCCTGGAATTACTGTAATGGATATGAAAGCTAAGTGTAGAAAGCTTAAAATTGAAAAAGGACTAGATTTAATCGTAATAGATTATATACAGCTGATGCAGGGAACTGGCAAGAGTGAAAGCAGACAGCAAGAAATATCAGCTATTTCACGTGGGTTAAAAGGGTTGGCTAAAGAAATGAATTGTCCTGTAATAGCATTATCTCAGTTATCTCGTGCTCCGGAAATGAGATCTGATCATAGGCCTATATTATCTGACCTTAGGGAGTCTGGCGCTATAGAACAGGATGCTGATATAGTTATGTTTATTTATAGAGACGAATACTATAATCCTGACACAGAAAAGAAAAACATAGGAGAGGTAATTATAGCAAAGCACAGGAATGGACCTACAGGAACTCTTGAGTTAGTATTTATGGGGCAGTACTCAAAATTTGTTAATATTGAGAAATATAGAAATTAAGAAAATACAATTACTCCAGAAAGAAAACTGGGGTGATTTTTTTATAAAAAGATTATAATTAAATTTAATATAATGTAAATTAAGTTTTGTTATTTAAATTAGAGAATTAGGAGAGTATAATAATGTATGTTATAAAAGGTAGAAGGGTTAATATACGTAAGCTAATTTTGCAGGATGTATATGATATGCAAAAATGGGGAAGATACGATAATCCTCTATATTTTAATTATAATTTCCCTAAATTAAGCGATGATGAAACCAAACTCTGGTTTAAACTCAAAATGCGCAAGAAAAATTCAAAGTATTATGTAGTATTTAATGAAAAAAATACATTAATAGGATACCTTGCATTAAGAAATATCAAAAAATTTAGGAAATGTGCTACATTAGGTATAGTATTAGACTCTAACTATATTAATAAAGGGTATGGAACAGAAGCAATTCAGAATTTATTAAAGTATTTTTTTTATGAACTAAGAATGAAAACCATGCTTTTAAAAGTTGCAAAATATAATAAAAGAGCACAAAGATGCTATGAAAAATGTGGATTTAAAAAGATAAAAGAGTACATACAAAAAATGGAGATTGAAGATATTAATAAGTACAAGGATATAATACAACAGAACATAGAAGACTTCTATTTTGATAAGTATAAAAATCAGCTATACAGTTATGTTTATAAAATGAAACTAGATAAAGATGAATATACGTCCATACAAACAAACTGAGATATTTAAGATTATGAATCGAACATTTGTGCATATCTTTGTGGATATGTGGATAAGTCTAAAAATAATCAACAGGTGAGATGTATGTGATTAATATATATTTTTTTCGTAGCATAAGGGTAAATATTAAAAATTACAATATACGAACATTTATTTTGAAGATCAAGATAATATTCGTCAAGAGATTGACTTTAAGAGTATTATTTGATAATATGATTAAGGGATATTTGCTTATGATTAAAGTATTACTTTTTTATAAGCTTAAATCATGAATGTAACAAATTATATAATAAATGAACAAAATGAAAAGGAGAGGATTTTATGTCAACTCTCGTTATTTTAGGCGCCCAATGGGGTGATGAGGGAAAAGGTAAGTTAACAGATTATTTAGCTAAGAAAGCAGATTTTGTAGTGAGATATCAAGGTGGAGATAACGCAGGACATACTGTTGAGATTGGTGAGAAACAATTCAAGCTACATCTTATACCTTCCGGAATTTTCTATGGTGACAAAATATGTATTTTAGGAAATGGATTGGTAGTTAACCCTAAATCTTTATTAGAAGAAATCAAGTATCTAAATGATAGAGGGATAAATACTGACAATCTAAAAATTAGTGATAGAGCACATATTATTTTCCCATATCACATAAAATTAGACCAATTAGAGGAAGAAAGAAAAGGGAAAGATAAAATAGGAACTACAGTAAAAGGAATAGGACCTTGTTATAAAGATAAGGTTGAAAGAACAGGCATTAGAATGTGTGACATCTTTTACAATGAATCTTTTGAAGCTCAGCTTAGAGAAAATATAAAAAATAAGAATGAAATTATTAACAAAATATATGGCTCAGAATCTCTTAATGCAGATGAAATTGTTGAAGAATATTTAGGATATATAGAAATGATAAAAAAATATGTTACTGATACTACAGCATTATTAAATGATGCTGTTAAAGAGGGTAAAAGTATTCTTTTTGAGGGTGCTCAGGGAACATTTTTAGATATAGATTTTGGAACATATCCATTCTTAACTTCTTCTCATCCAATTTCAGGAGGAGTGTCAATTGGCTCTGGAATCAATCCTTTTGCATTAAAGGGAGCTTTAGGTGTTGTTAAAGCATATACTACTAGAGTAGGAAGAGGACCATTTCCAACAGAATTAAATGATGAGATTGGGGATGAAATCAGAGAAAAAGGTCACGAGTTTGGTACTACCACAGGCAGAGCAAGAAGATGTGGTTGGTTAGATATAGTTATGTTAAAATATTCGGCACAAATAAATGGGTTTAGTTCTTTTGCAGTTACTAAACTGGACACTTTAGCAGGGTTTGAAAAATTGAAAATATGTGTTGGTTATGAGTTAGATGGAAAAATAATAAATACTTTCCCAGCTAGCCTAGAAACGTTAGCTAGATGTAAGCCTGTATATGAAGAACTAGACGGATGGAAAGAAGAAGATATGAGAAATATCGAAAAATTCGAAGATTTACCAAAAGCTGCCCAAGACTACATTAAGAGAATAGAAGAATTAACAGAGGTAAGTGTGGGCATTGTATCTATTGGACCTAAGAGAAGTGAAACTATAATAAGAGAAGAAATAATGTAAAAAAAACATTGTTATCCTATTTAACTTAATACTATAAAAATGCTTATATAGCTAAGAGATGGATACTGAGTTAGAATATAATTCAGTATCCTGTTTTTTCATGAAATCAGAAAAATCGACAAAATTTATAAAAAGTATTGACACAATACTATTTATCATGTATTATATTAAGAGTGTTCAAAAAAATTAAATTACTCAAATTCAAAAATCCGTGACCTATTAGCTCAGTCGGTAGAGCACCTGACTTTTAATCAGGGTGTCCGGCGTTCGAGTCGCCGATGGGTCACCAAATTTAGGCCCTATGGTCAAGCGGTTAAGACACCGCCCTTTCACGGCGGTAACCCGGGTTCGAGTCCCGGTAGGGTCACCATATTATTTGGGGCGCGTAGCTCAGCTGGGAGAGCACCTGCCTTACAAGCAGGGGGTCACAGGTTCGAGCCCTGTCGCGCCCACCA
>DAOUQG010000251.1 GCA_030625765.1 Thermohalobacteraceae bacterium
ATAGAAGAAGTAAGTGTTGAAGATTTAAAACGATATGATAACAGTTTTGAAGACGACATATATGATTTTATTGATTATAAAAATGAATTGAGTAAGGGTATAAAAAAGAATATGAAAGAATGAAAAGCCTGACTAAAATGAGATCAGGCTTTTTTTATTGTAATTTTGAATAAATAAATGAAAAAGTTATAATCAGATATTCTGAGTTTAATATAGTGACAAGAATAGTTTTTAGTTAATTTTGATTACTTATAATAGAGAATCTCTTATAGAAACATGTAGTAATTAAGGATTATTATGGTATAATAGTCATGTTAATACTAGTATCAAAAGGTGAAGAATTAGATCATTTAATAATGATGTATTTCAACAAGGTATTTAGAATAAATATTTCTAATTAACAACATTTATTTGGGGGTGCATAAATTGAATAAAATAGAATTTACTGAAAAAATACCACAACAACTAGAAACAGAAAGATTGATTTTAAGACAGATGACATTAGATGATACACAAGCTATTTATAAACATTTTTCTGATGACGATGTTACAAGATATATGGATATTGCAAGTCTTAAAAGCACTAAGGAAGCAGAGGAGATAATCCAATATTATTTAGACCGAGTTGATAAGCAAGAGTGTTATCGCTGGGCGATAATAAGAAAAAGCGATAAAAGTTTTCTTGGAACCTGTGGTTTCAACAGTTGGATTAAGCATAGAGGATCACGAAGTGAGATCGGTTATGATTTATCAAAAGAATACTGGGGACAAGGGTATATGAGTGAAGCATTAAAAGTGCTTATTCAGTATGGATTTGAGAAAATGGAACTAAATAGAATAGAGGCATTAGTGCTACTAGATGCAACTAGGTCAGTAAATGTCTTAACTAAATTAGGATTTACTAAAGAAGGAATATTAAGGCAGTATGGATATTGGAAAGGTCAGTTCTGGGATGAATATATTTTTTCTTTATTGAGAGAAGATTGGGTAAAGTGGTAAAGTAGAATTAAATCATGAGAAGGGGAATATGATATGACAAAAAACAGTAATTATCATATAACAGGTATTGGATTAGTGCTAGGAGCAGGCATTGGTGTTGTTATTGGTGTATTATTTTCATTAAGTATAGGTTTGACGACTGCTTTTGGTGCAGCGTTTGGGCTGGTGATTGGTTCTATTTTTACAGGATTATTTAAAAAGTAAAATTGTGAAAATGTGAATCGGTTTATATTATAATTAGATAAGTTGATTGGAAATTAAGTGGAAAGTGTAAAATATATGTTCGATAAACTATAAGAAAAACTGTCTAGTATGACAGTTTTTCTTATAGTTATATTTGATTTTTTTAACTAATGCGTTAAAATTTGCAAAATCCATAACATAATTCTATATAAATATTTAGGCAAGTGTGGTATAATCTAATAACTATAAATGAATTTAGATAATTGCTAAAGTAATATGGATATTGATTACGCGACTTAGATTTCTAGAAAAATTTTCGGGGGTAGATAGAATGCAATTATATGTATCAGATTTAGATGGAACACTATTAAACTCAAAACAGCAATTAAGTAAATATACTGTAGATATTATTAATTCTTTGATAGATAATGGTCTTAATTTTACAATTGCTACAGCAAGATCATATGAGTCTGCTGAGAGCATTATATCTCCATTGAATCTTAAATTACCTATTGTTTTACATAATGGAGTTTTTGTATATGACCCTATCAAGAAGGAGAATGTTGTTTCAAACTTAATTGACAACATAATAAGCAATGAGATAATTGAGTATTTAGTAAAAAAAGGTATAAATCCGATAATCTATACATCTCAGAAAGAATGTAATAGAGTTTACTATAAAGGAATTTTTAATAATGGACAGGAAGTATATATTGGAGATAGACTACAAAAAAGAGATAAGAGATTTACAAAAGTAAAGAACTTCGACATATGTAGTGATAAGAGCATTATTACAGTTGTATCAATTGGAGAAGAAGAAATTTTAAAAGATGCATACAATTTTTTAAAGGAGAATTATGATTTAGGATATCATTTTACCAAAGATATATATAGTGGGTACTATTGGCTGGAAATAGCTCATAAAAAAGCAAGCAAAAAAGAAGGTATAGAATTTCTTCGTAAATATTTGAATGCTCAAAAAGTAACTTGCTTTGGTGATAACTTAAATGATTATTCAATGTTTGAAGTGTGTGAAGAAAAGTATGCAGTAAAAAATGCACATAAGCTATTAAAGAAAATAGCAACTAAAGTTATTGATAGTAATGAAAATAATGGAGTAGCAGAATTTTTAAAGGGTGTTTTATAAATTATAATTCAATATAATTTATTTAAATCCTAATAGATGATAGAATGTTATATCAAATTGATGATAAGAATAGCTATGCCTTTTTCGCTACAGCAAAAAAAGTTGCTGAAAGATAATTATGCAAATTATTTTAGTAGGAGTGATTACATGGGCTATGCAGTGGAAATGTATTTTGATAAAAAAAGCAGCAAAAAGATTGAGGATATGTGGAAAATCTTAATAAGAGAAGCTAATATATCTGATTTATATGATTTTAATAGTAGACCACATATTTCACTAGGCGTATATAATGATGATATTGATATTGAAGCTTTCATAAATAAAGTTGAAAAATTTTCTGAGAAAAACAAATGCTTTAAAGCCAAATTTTCTAATATTGGAATTTTTAATACAGCTGAAGGAGTACTTTTCCTAGCTCCAAAGGTTGATAGACAATTACTTTCCTTTCATGAAGAATTTCACAGACTTACAGATGATTTCAAGGGACAAATAAATAAATACTATTTACCAGAGTTATGGATACCTCATTGTACTATGGTTATGAATAATTCAAGAACAAAGTTTCTAAAATGCTTAGAAATTGTTGAAGATACTTTTGAGCCAATGCAGGTTCAAATTGAACAAATAGGTATTATTAAATTTCGACCAGTTGAACATATTGAAAGCTTTAACCTAAAAGATGACTAAGTAATCATTATATAGAAAGTGAGAACTAAGAGAAAGTATTATTTGAATCTCGCTTACTATGTTTTTTAAACATTCTTGAAATATTTAACATTTTAAAATAATTAATATTTTTCACAATGAAATAGGAATATATAAAAAATATTGAATTATATAATGAAATAAATAGTGATAAGTTTTTCAAATAAAAAATAGTATAAAGATATTATAACAATAATACTTATAAGGAGTGTAAAACATGGCAAATATAAAATATGAAATCAAAGAAACAGTTGGAATTATTTCAGAATCCTCAAAAGGATG